>CAYSKU010000050.1:0-13254 GCA_964431775.1 uncultured Ruminococcus sp.
GTCTACATATCTCCCGCATCTCGCACTCGGGTCGCACCAGCCGGAGATGCCTCCGTTGCTTATCTTTCCTCCGGCTCCCGGATCCTCGCGGTATGCGTTTCCAGCAAGCGGTATGCGTATAAAGCTTTCTGCCATTTTATGTACCTGCCGTTGATATGATGATGAATATTTGTTTCTCAGTACCTGTATATTTTATCACTGTACAGTCGATATGTCAAGGAAAAGTTTGTATTTCGCGACATTACGCTCTGCGGCGTTTGCCGATATATACCTTAATACCCTGACATCCCTTCTCGAGCAGGACACAAAGTCCGACGGAGACCGTATACACCGTCACGGCACGAAGCACGAGACGAGCCGATATCGAAAGTATGCCCATTCGGTCGAGCAGGCTGTCCGTTACGAAGATGAACAGCGGATGTATCAGGTACACGTTATAGGATGCACTTGATATAAGTCGAACGATACTGCTCTCTGCAAGGTGCGGCGCAAGATCCGCAAGCTTCACGGCGTAGGAGAGCGTACAAAGTATCGCGCCCGTGCAGTAGAGGACGTGAAAATCGTCCGCCCATGTGGGATAATAGATGCCCCAACGTATGACGAGTATCAATACACAGTCGATCGCGCCGCAGACGGCGGCAAAGACGGTAAGCCCCGTCCTGCGTGTACGCAGAAGCTCACGGAAGCGTTCGTAATTCGCGCCGCAGAAACAGCCGCATACGAAATAGAACAGAAACGTCGTGAACAGGCGACTGCTATACGTAAGCTCGAAGCCGGTCGTCAGCATAACGAGCTCCGGCAGTGCGGTACGGCAGATGAGCATTATTATAAGTGAGGTAAGACAGGCAAGCGTCATACTCGAGCGTTTGACGATAAGTCGCCACAGTGGGACGAGGATATAGAACTGGCACTGTATCGCAACGTAGTAAAAATGTCCGACAAGTCCGCCGACAAGGCACTCGCGAACGTAATACGGCAGGTCGAACGCAAGTCGTCCGGTCAAGGTAAAGTACAGAACGAACACGGCGAAGACCGCGATATAAGGAAGCACGACACGGCGAAGCCTCGACACGAGAAAATGCGGATACGAGAAGGTATCATTTTGTCGCGGCAGAAACAGCTTTACGCCCGAGAGGAACAAAAAGCCCTGCACAACGAATGACGATAGTCGATGTGCAGAGCAAAGTCCGACAAACAACAGACTGTCGGTACGGTATTCGGTCACACCCTCGGCTGCGATATGGATAAAAATGACGAGAAGCATATAGAGTATGCTCGTTAAGGTAAGCTCATGCTTTTTTGCCATCGAAAGGACGCCTCCCTTTTTGAACGATGGCTATATTGTATCAAAGCCGTCCTCCTTTGTCAAGGTCGGCTGAAAATGCGCGATGACCTCGAGCCTCGGCGCATTTTCCTGCTGACACCTCTTGAAGTTTAGCTTTACTTTATTGTAACGCATTCTCCTTCAGTCGCCATCGTCGCCACAAACGGCGATCGGCGACAGCTCCCTCACGGAGGGAGCCTCCGCGTGAAGCCAAAACTGAACGCACACAACAAAACGAGCCGTCAGCAGCCGATCCTGCACAAACTGTATGGTCGTGGGTCGTCCTTCAACCTCGACTGAAGTCGCCCCGATGCCCGTTTGCGGCGTCACGCCACCGACTCAGCCGCCTTATACACGCTTGGCGATCTGCTTTCGTAGGCGAAGTATGATACGCTTTTCAAGTCGCGATATATACGACTGCGATATTCCGAGACGTTCGGCGACCTCCTTTTGGGTCATCTCTCGCCGTCCGCCGAGACCGTAGCGAAGCTCGATTATCTCACGTTCACGCGGCTCGAGTGCTGCCACAGCCTCACGAACGGTTTGTTCATCCTCCGTTCGCTCTATCTCCTGTCCGATAGGTCCGTCTCCCGATTCGAGAACATCGGAGAGGAGCAGCTCGTTTCCGTCCCAGTCGGTATTCAACGGCTCGTCTATCGAAACGTCACCTCTGTGTGAAGCGTTCTTTCGGATATACATAAGTATCTCGTTCTCGATACAGCGTGAGGCATACGTTGCCAGCTTTATTCCGCGGTCGGTCTTATACGTGTTTATCGCTTTGATAAGTCCTATCGTACCGATCGATATAAGATCCTCGATGCCCGTTCCGCTTCCCTCGAATTTCTTCGCGATATAGACGACCAGACGGAGGTTATGACGTATGAGCACGTCCGCAAGGGAGCGATCCTCGTCAAAGCGCGCAAGAACACTGCTCTCCTCCTCCGCAGACAAGGGCGGCGGCAGCACCTCCGCGCCGTTTATGTAGTAGCTCCCACCATCTCCGAGAAAAGCAAGCATGATACGCCCGACTGTCGTTCTGAATTCGCAGATCGCATCAAGTGCCCTCTGACTCTTTACGGATACGTTCATTGATATTTCCTCCCGTTTTGTATATGTATTGTTGTATCATTAATGCACAAGTCTTGACGGAACGATGCCGTCGAAGCCTCCGTAGGCTGTTCCTCCGACATCACAGGCTACAACAGCCGAGGTGTCCGCGCCCTCGACCGTCACCCTCTCCGGCACGAAGCCGCGAAGCAGACTGTGTCCGCACACTCCGTCGGCAGGTATCATCCGCAGTCGAAGTGGGGTCTGCTCACGCTCGAGCATTTCGGCAAGCTCACCGAGTGCCTTTTTCGAAGCTACGATCACAGGCATTCCCGATATCGGCTCAACGAGCAGACAGCCCGAATCCGAAAGTGCGGAGAACGTCACGCTCCTGCCGCACGCGGTGACGGTAACTCTTGCCGAGCGTTTTCCGGACGTATGCCTGAACAGGCGCACGAGAAACGAGGAGACGAGCATACAGCAGAGGAACAGCGGAAGAAAGCCCTCGTCCCCGCCCTCTATGCAGATGCTCTCCCCGACAGACATGATCGATGTAAGTATGCCGCCGAGGAGCGTTCCGACACCCCAAAGTATCGCGCTGTCGCGAAGCAGCTCTATGACGAACGCTCTGCCGGAGGATGCTCCGGTACAAAACGCCGTGCAGGTCATGGCAAGTGAGGTCAGTATGCCCGAAAGGATGAACGGCACTCCGTCAAGGCACAGCATGGCGCAGGTCCCGGCAAGTCCGCCGAGTGCGGCCGAGACGATAAGACGTCCTCGTGACGGCTTACGTGAGATAAGTCGTCCGGTCAAGGTAAGCGACAGGTGATCCATACTGAAATGGATAAGAAACAGGATATCCGCGTATACGGTGATATATACCCCTCCCCACTCTCCGCACTGCTGTATACGGAATTATATATCACTTATGCGGCACTTTTCTGTCGCATGATGGAGTCGGGATATATTTCCCATGTGGAAGCGAAAATACCATTTTGTGGGCGTTTACGCGTACTGTCGAGGAGACTCGAATAATTTCTAAAAATATTTTAAAAAAGGGGTTGACAAACGGGAGCGTCGGTGATATAATATAGGAGCTGTCAGGGAATAGCATCTGGGTGTGGCGCAGTTGGGAGCGCGCTACCTTGGGGTGGTAGAGGCCGCTGGTTCAAGTCCAGTCACTCAGATAAAAAACCGGAGATCCAAATGGTTCTCCGGTTTTTACTTTTCGGTATCGATATTTACTTCATTTACTTTTTCGGTGCGGAGCGAGCTTTTGTACTCTTCCGCACCGCTTCTTTTTTCAGACGATGCTTTTTGACAGCTATATGGGTCTACATTATTGTATTCCCGAGAAAGACATTGTCTGGGTGCTGTTCGCAAAATAAGGAGATATGTACGAGAGCGAGAGATCTTTGTGATAGACGAAGAATTTTTCCGCAGGAATACGCCCGTATTTCAAGGGAAAATTCTGAAGTATAGCGCAAAAAGCTCCGTTATCTGTGCGTATTGACTTTTTTCAAACACGCCCTATATCAGCACGCCGTCACAATGATCTATCTCATGCTGGATCGTCTGAGCGGTAAAGCCTGTGTAGGTCTTTATGCGTGTTTGCAGCTCTGCGGTCTGATACTGCACCTTTACGGTCTTATATCGCCTACAGCTGCGTGGGTCGCCGAGGAGAGACAGACAGCCCTCCTTCGTATCGTAGGGCTTATCCTTTTTCAGTATAGTCGGGTTGAACATCACCGTATACGTGGGTGAACGTCCGCTCTCATCGAGAAAGGCGATGATACGCTTACGAACACCGATCATGTTTGCCGCCATGCCGACACAGCTGTCGCTATGTGCCGTCAATGTGTCGAGCAGATCAACGGCGACCTGCAAGTCCTCTTTCGTTGCGTTCTCCGACCTTCCCGCAAGAAATATCGGGTCGTGCATAAGCTCCTTTACCATTACTTTTCTCCTTTCGGGTCGTAGGTCTCCAAAATGTCGATAATATCACGGCGGTACACGTTATCGCCAAGGACATCTCCGTTCGGCGAGAACGACACACATCGAACGTCAAACGGATCCTCGACATACGGATCCTCCGGCGGCTCGTTCGTAAAGTAGTCCGAGAGGTATATAAGTGCGTTCCCCTTCGGGAAAACGATATTTCCCTTCCCGACCGGAATATCGAGATCGGAAAGAGCCTCGAGCACCTCCCTCGTTCTTCGGTCATACGGGTCGTCATGCTCGGCACCGAGCAGCCACGCCGGATGAAGTCTGACAGGTATGCTCTGTGCGAGCAGTGCTTCGGCGAACCGTCTGACCGTCTCAAGCGGTATGGTCTCCTGATGAAAGGCGTCCACCGACAGAAGCAGGTCGTTGACACCGCACTCTGCAAGGCGTTTTGCGACCTCATAAACGGTATCGGCGTTTTTGCTGAAGTATCCGTTCGTTATGAGCTGTCTTTTTGGAACGTCCAGCTCACAGGCGGCGTTCATAATGGCGCAGACCGTATCCGGATACAGCAGCGGTTCGCCTCCGAAAGCCATTACTGTACGTATATCGTACTCTGCGGCGATCCTACGCACCGCCTCGGCTGCAACGTCCGGTGAGATATGTTCGCCGCAGGAGGTATGGTCTCCCTCGGAGCAATGCTTACACCGTCCGGTACAGGCAGAGGTCACGACAAACTCTATTTTGTTAAGGTTCTTGAGATATGGATCCATTTGTATACTACCGCCTTTCGAGAGGGGGATAGGATTTTGAATACTCCTCCGCGACGTTTTTCTCAACATCGTCCTTTGTGGAAGTGTCAATTTGCGGCAGACGGTCGTTCTTTGACTCGTTTATGATCTGTTCCAAATTTTCAAGTCGGCGTTTGACGGAGCTTGCAACGGCAGCTATACGGTATTCATCGATATACAGCTCGTCCGTATCCGTCGAAAGCACGGCACGTATAATCTCTTCAATGTCGTACAGCCTTGATAGGTCGATCCAATCAAAGGAGTGTACCAGCTTAAGCTGTTCGAGATGATGATTTTTGAAGGGCTTACAAACAACGTTTCTTTCGTTCCTCATCTGTCCCGGGAGCTTATCGTAGCCGAGGGACGAGCCGCTGTCATAGATCGGAGCCATACCGAGCCACTCCAACGTTTCGGCATTCCTGAGCAAGCCGAAATTATTGAAATGTCTGTCCTCGTTTGCAATGATATAGTCAAGCGTTATCATACGGTCAAGGAACGAAACGACCCCCGAAACGCCGAGTGCTTCACAGCAATTCACAAAGTGCCGATATACCGAGGTGCTGTTGCTTTTCTTTTGTGTCATCATGACACGCCACGCCGGTATCAGCTCGGTATTCTCATCGACAAAGTCCACGCACACGGAATACGGTGCATCCTTATTCCAGATGAGCGTATACGGTACGTGCAAAATATCAAGTCTTTCCATGATCTCGGAGGCTATGACCTCGTTAAACGGCTGCTGTCTAAAGGGGTTAGAGCCACCCTTGATCAGACAACGCCGTCCGTCTATGATCTTCCACCGCTTTTTTAAGAAGCCGTCGGAGGTATTATCCGGTGAGGAGAGGTTCAAGACGTTGCCTTTTTTGGGTGCGCCGAACAGGATATCACCTATATCGTCGGAAAACGGATGCTCGAAAAAGTTGATATCATCCCATGTCAGCTCACTGTTCTCGGGCTTAACCCAATATTGATCTGACAGACTGAGACCGTAGCACCGTATCAGAAGCAGCTTCGTATCCGCAATTTCGAGCTTTTCAAGTGCCTCCCTTATTCCGCTTCTGCTTGCCGGAATAGCTCTGTCTGTCCACCACGTATTAAATGCGGCTCTGTCCGCTGTTTTGTTTTTTATCGGAATACCTATCGGCATATGCTCCGGAGCGTATATCTCACCGAGCCGCCGAACAAAGCCGGTAGCATCGTCAAGCTCGATATCGGCTACAGGTATCCGTTTGTGCATGAGCAGACATTTCATAACGTTCACCTCGATCTCTTCTCGAAAATTGTGAATCCCCTCCGTCACTCCGTCAGGTCGTAGTATTCCTCCGTATACGGTATACTATCATAGTCGAACGAGCTTCTGAGGCGGCAGAGGTATTCATACGGTTCGTCCATCGGTTCGATTCCGCACCGCTCACGAAGGGCGTTAAGTGGCGATGCGTCAAAATACTCGCTGTTTCGTGTAGCCTCTATCTGCTCCAAAAGTGTCTCCTTATCCCACATCCATGCCTGCTCGATGATATTCATATCAAAACACGCAAGCAGAAGTCTGAGAAGGTCGGTAAGGTCGGCGGCTATGGGATGCATGTATTCTCCGGGCGCGTTCATGGGGCTGACCGCAAGCACGGTCTCGCCGAGGGTGGGGACTGTACAATAATGTATTCCGTCCACCCCCGCTCTGCCTATTATATATGCTCCCTTTGGAGTACAAAAATACGGTGCATCGCTCTCATCGGTCTTTGACCAGCCGACTGCGGACAGATCGAGGTCGAGCTTTTCAAATTCGGTATAGTTCATTTTATGCTTTATATTCCTTTATTTACTGCATGATACGTCCGTCACGTCTGACAAGTGCCGCTACTACCTCTGTCATATTATCTTATCGTTACGGTAGAGCTTGTCCGTTTGATCCTCGTAGACACGAGCCTCGTAGATACCTGTGATCTCTCCGCTCATCTCGAGTGCGTACTTATGGTAGAAGTATATCGGTATTGCAGACCATCCGTGGCAGAGGCTTCCGGCGTTACCGAAATCGGCGGCACCGTTTATGGTCTCCCAGAAGGTCGTTGCATCCTTTGACAGCATATAGCCCCACTTACGTGCGATATCGCCGAAGACGTAGCGTGCGTAAAGCTCCGGCTCTCTCATAAGTGCTTCGTATTTGAAGATACTGTGGCTGAGCGTTACGCCGAGGAGACGTTCGTTTTTAAGGTTTTCGAGTGTACGCGAAAGATGCTCGTTCGAGGCGGCATCGGCATATACGATCAGAGAGTTCGTCAGCTCCGCGTAATGTGAACGCTTACCGCTATTATCGATATACGAAGCATATGCCCCCTGCTCCTCATCCCAGAAGCAGCGGTCTATCGCTTCGTTCAGCTTAAGGTGTGCGTTACGGTAGTATTCCGAGAGGGTCGCTTCGCCAAGCTCCGCGTAAACGCTTGCAAGGGAGCGGAGTCCGAACGAAACGAAGGCGCAAAGGGGTGCGTCATAGGTGACGTTCTCCTCGGATATGCTTCCCGAGATAGAGCCTGACAGTCCGTCCTGCCATTCGTAGAAGTTCCAGTACCGTAACTCGGTAAAGCAACGGAGCAGTCCGCGCTCGTTCTCCGTGCGGCGCAGGAACTCGTCCGCGATACGCTTCATATAGGGAAGCACGGACATGACGAATTCGCGGTCTCCCGAATATTTCAGGTATTCGTACACCTGTGTCAGGTATATTGCCGAGAACGAGGGGATGGTTATGGACACTCTTGCAGGTGAGCACAGCTCGAGCATATCATCGTCTCTGATCGACTGTCCCATCAGGCGAATGGACGCCTTTGCAAAGTCGAATTCACGGAAGGCGTAATAGCCGCAGAGCATCTGGTTACGTGAGTCCATCGTATACAGTGCCTGCTCGCGCCACGGGCAATCCTCGTAATGCTCGTGCATGGACATGAGCAATGTACGCTTGCAGACCTCATATATACGTGTATGGAGGCTGTCGGCGCAGGAGAACGATATATTTTCGGAGAGCGGATAGTCTGTTCTCTTGATACCTGCGTAATAGAGCTTTGCCGTGGGGGCGCAGATATGGAGCTGTAGGTAGCGCATACCGAGGCGGCGGAACGGATGCACGAAGGTATTACGTCCTGCCCTTGCCGTATAGGAGGCACAGAAGTTTCGTCCTCCGACGAACGAGCGTACACGCATATCCTCAAGATGCTCTCCCCAGCCGATAAGTATCTCAGCCTCAGACGGAACGTCTATGTCGAGGGAAAGTATACCTGCGTTCTCACGTCCGGTATCGATCAGGGCAAATATACCGTCTGCGGACTCGTCACAGCAAAGCTGTACTCCGTCGTCGGACGGGAGCTTCGTTTTCACGTTCGGCTCCGCAAAGGTCAGTGCGGCGTACTGCATACGCTGACCTATCGTGCCTCTCCTGTGTACGTCGTTCTTAAAGGAGCCGTGTACCGTGAGGTATGCCGGTTCATCGTCGCCGAGCATGAGCTTCTTTATGGGACGCGCTCTTGTGGGGAGAGGCTTTTCCGTTACGGAAGCCGGATAACGGAAGTCCGAGCCATGTCTTGTGCTGTTATAGTAGAAGGTACGTCCGAGCTGACCCGAGATAAACTCTACCCGATCACCGCTGCGGTAGTGGGGATCCGGCGCACAGAGGGTCTTCTCGGAGCTTTTGGCAAGTATCTCGTTGCTGTCCGCATCCGCAAGGACGTAGATAAGCCCTGCCCTCTCGCCTCGTCTCGTGGAGGTATCCTCCCCCTGATGCCAGCACTCGATCACAAGGTCGTTCTCACCCTCGTGCAGAAGCTCCGTTACGTCAAGCTCATCGTACACCTTATCGAACGGATAGTCCGCGTACTGACCGAACGCCGCTCTTTGTCCGTTCACGGAGACACTGTAGTCGGTATCCACGGAGATATAGAGCTTATAGATGCCCGATACCTTACAAAGCTCGAGCTTATCGTAAAAGGTGACGTAGCTGTTTACAAGCTCACAGTCCCCTGACCATATCCAGTTCGCGTTTTCGAATAGCTTCATTTTTTGTTTCCTTTCTTTATGTCACACGTTTGTCGTATAGCTTATCACTGTCGTATGTCCGTGTCTTCCGTGTATCCGACCGCATCAGGTATTTCACACGTGTCGCTTCCCCTCCGCGCAGGTGACGCTCCGCTTTATTTCGCTCAAGCACCAGCTTCACCTCGGAGTACAATGCGTGATCTATCCTTTGCAGACGTTCGGTTATATCCTTATGAACGGTCGATTTGCTGATACCGAACCATGCGGCGGCGGCACGTACCGTACAGCCGTTCTCAAGTATGTACTCCGCAAGAAGTACCGGTCGGTCACAGGTCGTTTGTTCATTTGCGGCGGCTCTGCACGTATATTTCGGCTTCATGAGACCTTCCTCCGAGCTATGTTATATCCATTTCAATTATATGGCTCTGCTCGAAGGTTATTCCCACATTACGATGGTCAGTTCTGTTCTTTTTCCGCAAGCTCCGCAACGAGCTCCTCTATACTGCGCGGCGTTTTCAGTCGGCTTCGGTCTATCTGCGTAAGGTGAAGCTCTATCCCCTGCTCCTCAAGTATATCGACCAGCTCGATCAGTGCAAAGGAATCGAGAAGTCCGCTCTCGATCAATTCACAGTCGGGAGACAGCACGGCTTCGTCCCCACACAGCTCATAAAGTATCTTTGAAATATCCATTTTCGATCTTCCCCCTGTCGGTCTTTCCGTTCGCGGTCATCGGAAGGCTATCGACCGCTCGAACGAGCTTCGGAAGCATATATTCGGGAAGCAGCCCCGAAAGACGTTCTCTTATGTCGCTCGTTATATCCCCTGTGACGTATGCCGCAAGGTAGCGCACCGTGCCGTCGGCTGAGCGTACCGGCACTACCGCGCATTCGCGTACACCGTCAAGGCGTACTATGTTCTGCTCGATATCCGACAGCTCTATACGATAGCCCTTATATTTTATCTGTCGGTCACGTCTGCCAAAGCAATAGAGATAGCCGTCCTCTATACGTCCGACATCCCCTGTACGGTACATATGCCGACCGTCCTCATCAAAAAAGCCGCCCCGTTCACCGTTCAGGTACCCCGGTGACACGCTGTCCCCACCGATCACTATCTCGCCCCCGACCACGTCTACGTATGTAGCGTGCTTTCCGACCTCGCCGACCGGGAGGTATGCTTTCTCGAGCATCTCGGGTCTTATGAGAGCTGCCGAGACTGCCGACGTTGCCTCTGTCGGACCGTAGGCGTTTATTACATCAAGGCTCGGAAAACGCTCCCACAGTCTGTGTACGGTCTTGGTATCAAGCGTTTCTCCGCAAAGGTAGACACAGCGAAGTGACGGAAGAGCTTTTTCGTTAAAGTCGGGGTCTGTCATGCAGAGCTTTACGAAGGTCGGTGTGGAGACACAGACGTTCACACGTCTTTTCGACAGCACGTCCGCCACATACGACAGCTCGTTTGAGGTGAGTGAGACGAGCGTATGACCGTTTGGAAGTGCGTAGTAGACGTCCGCAACGCTCAGGTCAAAGGAAAAGCTCGCCTGATCGAGGACTGCGGAGGCGTGCAGCTCCGAAAGCGGATACACGGTCGATATCCATTTTGTGAAGCTTTTCAGGTTACTGTACGTTATCGGTACGCCCTTCGGCTCTCCGGTAGTTCCCGAGGTAAATATTATGTAGGCGACTTCACCGTTCTGTTCCTTTTTCGGGTACGCACTGAAGCGTGAAAGCTCTCCTATGTCGCAGGAGGTGACACCGTCGGGGAGCTCCTCAAGCGCGACGTTATCCGTCAGAAGGAGATCCGCACGTGAGGCTCTTATTATGTCGCACAGTCGCTTATGCGGAGTTTTTTTAGCTACCGGGACGTAGGCTCTGCCCGAGATCACGCAGGCAAGCATTGCGGTAAGCATATGTATGCTCTTTCCTCCGTACAGCACCACAGCTCCGCTCCCCTGTCTGCAAAGGCAGTCTGCCGCGTTCTCCGCTTCGTGCCACAGCTCACCGTAGGTGATACTGTCATCGTCAACTATGTATGCGGTACGTTCACTGTGCAGAAGTGCCGCCTGACGTAGCAATGTCTTCATTATCTCGTATCTGCTCCTTCGGTATCAGAGAATAGTCGTACATGACCTCGGAATGGTTATCGAGTATCAGTTCACGTGTGACCTCCGCACCGTTTGCTCGATCCACAGTCGTTCGGTACACCTGTGATATACGATAATATTTTTCGCCCTCTCGTCGGAAGTGGTGGTTCTCCTCCGTCAGTCGGTAGCGATACGGAAACTGTGCGGCACTCCTGAGCTCTCCGCAAAGCTCCCCCTCCTCGCACCAAACGAGTATACGTACCGGCTGCTCCGTATCGTTTTTGAAGCGGTAATCTATGTAATTGTAGCTGACCGACGTTCCCGTTCCGAACGGTACACGGCGGCGTTCGTCGGGAAACAGTGCATCCGAATGATGGTGCAGCTCCGTCACCGTGAGCGGACTGTTCAGCACGAGCCAGTGTATCATATTCGCCATTTGGCATAGTCCACCGCCGATGCCAGAGACGAAGCTGTGTCCCGAGATGACGAGTCCCTCGGTATAGCCGCCCCTTGCGGTCGGTCGTCCGACCGTTCGCCAGAACGAAAAGGTCTCCCCCGGATATATCGTTATACCGTTTATCCGTTCACAGGCAAGGCGTATGTTAGTTACCTTATTTTCCTGCAAGGCGATATCCACTCCGTGCAGTCGTCTGACAAGGATCGAAGTGTGTGACTTGACTATATTTGGCAGCTCGACAGACTCGTCCGAGGCGCGGAGCCTTGCAAAGCGTTCGCCGCACGTCAGGTCGTGCAGTCGGCGGCGAAATATCTCTTTATTTCGCGATATCTCGTAGCATACCGGAGACAGCTCACAAAACAGCCTTCTCGACATAAATACCTCCACTGTTGATGTAGACTTGTCTGCACATTATAGCATATCTTTCGCCCGATTTCCACCAAAACGTGAAAGAAAACGGATAGAAATGTAAAATTTCTGTCATGCTGCTCGACAGGAGCGCGAAAAGGTGTATAATAATATGTCACACCTATGACGACACGGAGGATACATTATGGATACCATAAATTTTTTCGAGCTATCGCTGCTCCATTCCCTACAGTCTGCCGTGCAATGCACGCCGCTCGACCTTATAATGCCGTACATCACCTCTCTTGCGGATCACGGTATCGTGCCGATCCTTGTCGCGCTCGCTCTGCTGTGTCACAAGCGCACAAGGCGGCTCGGTATCACGACCTCCGCCGCGCTGCTGCTCGGTCTGATATTCGGAAATCTGATGCTCAAGCCGCTCATTGCACGTATACGTCCCTACGATCTCGACCCCTCGATAGTTCTTCTGATACCGCCTGAGCATGACTTTTCCTTTCCGTCCGGTCATACCCTCGCTTCGTTCGAGACGGCGTTCTCGGTCTTTCTCTACAATAAAAAGGTCGGAGGTGCGGCACTTACGCTTGCCGCGCTCGTTACGTTCTCGCGTCTATACCTTATGGTACACTATCCGAGCGACGTACTCGTCGGTCTGCTCCTCGGCTGTCTGTTCGCGTATGTGGGCTATGTCGTAACGAAGCGTCTGTATCTGTACGCAGAGGCGCGACGTGGGCTGTGAACAGCTCAGACCCTTATACCGAGCTTATCGATATAGCCCGATATCGTCTCGGCGGACAGCATGAGACGGCGTTTCTCATCCTCATCGAGCGGAATATCGGGAACGTATTCGATACCGTTCTCCCCTATGACTGCCGGCACGCTCAGGCAGATATCGGAGAGACCGTAGTGACCGCTCAGATAGGTCGTTACCGGAAGGATGCTTTTTTCGTCACTGACTATCGAGCGTATTATACGCATAGTTGACTGTGCGATGGCGTAATAGGTCGCGCCCTTTCCGCGGATTATCTCATACGCGCTGTTCTTTACATAGTCGAACAGACCGTACAGCTCGTTCATACAGCTTTTTCCGCAAAGCTCGCAATACTCGCGCAGGTCTATACCCGATACGGTCGCACTGCTCCACACGGCAAGCTCACTGTCACCATGCTCTCCTATTATAAAGGAATGAACGTTTCGTGCATCGACTCCGAGTCGAGCTCCGACG
>CAYSKU010000051.1:0-9111 GCA_964431775.1 uncultured Ruminococcus sp.
TTATAGAAAAAGCGAAACGTCTCATAGCAAAATACAAAACAAGAGATCCTTACGCCATCGCAGGACAGCTTGGTATCCTGGTCTTAAACTTTGATACTCCGGGAACATTAAAGGGAATGTACAGCGTGATAAAGCGCAGTAGATTTATTTTTGTTAACGAATCGCTTGACGATGACCTGAGACGCTTCGTTTGCGCCCACGAATTGGGACACGATACATTGCACCGTAAAATAATAGGACAGACCCCCCTGTCAGATACGAATATGTACGGCAACAGCTCAAGGATGGAGTATGAGGCAAACGTTTTTGCGGCGGCACTCCTCATCGACCGAAAGAAGATCCTGAAATATGCTATGGACGGACGAACAGGTACTGAGATCGCCGCAATGATGCACGTTGACATAGGTCTGGTCTCCATCATGATCGATCAGCTGATCAAAGAGGGATACTCGCTAAATCCGGTCGACAGAAAAAACAATATCTTGAAGTGACCGCATACTACAAAGCATCGATACGCTTTCAAACGGAAGGGATACGCATGAAAGAAAAGCTCAAATACTTGTTTTCGTCAGGCGTTGCTTTCGGTATCGATTATGTTTTGTTGCTCGTTTTTGAGAGGTCACTTCCTGTTGCTTCGTTGGAGCTTGGAGCGTTGCTTGCATGGGTAGTATCCTCTCTGACAAATTTTTTCATCAATCGAAATTTTGTTTTCAAATCGGATGCTCCGTTAAAAAAAGCATTGCCGGAATACTATGCCTTGGCAGGTGTAGTATTTATCTTGAAAACATATGTCGTTCTTGAACTCATGACTCGTTTTGTGGGGATACCGCTTGAATATGCGAAGCCTGTCGCAGAGGTCATTTTTTTCGTTTCCAACTTTCTGTTCCAGAAGGTCTATATTTTCGGAAAGAGAAAAGGGAAGTGAGAATATACCGCTCTTCGCAAGGCGTTGTGTCTCCGATCTCCCTTGCTGACACTGCGGCACAGAACAAAACAGGTGACGTCCACCTTTGTTGGATGTCGTCTGTTTTTGTGTCTTCGGATGAATTCTATCGGCAAGGATATCGAGATCAAAAAACAGGCATGAATATGCTCACGCCTGTTTTCGGAAAAGTGTTGTCTTTATTCGATCGAAGCTGCGAACGTACTATGATTCCTGCTTTATAACTTCATGTACGACAGCTGTATTTGAGGAAACGGTGAATCTTATCTCGAACCCGGCGAAGCTGAAGCCGTATTCACGAAGCTCATCGTGATGGTACGAGGGCCGCGGGTCTTGCCGCAGAACCTCGATCAGTGCATTCTGCTTTTCATCCGGTATCTTACAAAGAAGCTTGGGTGGAAACTTAACTTCGAGGCTGTCATCTTTATGCTCTGCCGCAAAGCCTCCGATTGCATCCGGATGACTGTCAACGAACGGTAGGTACGGCTTTATGTCATAGATCGGTGTACCGTCCTTCATGTCGATGCCTGCTACTTTTATCGTAGGCTGATCCTTACCACTGTACTCTACCGCAAGCAATCGAACGCACGACAGACCGAGCTTGTTCGGACGGTTGGGTGAGCGTGTTGCAAAAACGCCCATACGTACATTTCCACCGAGACGAGGTGGGCGTACTGTCGGAGACCATGTATCGGAAACTCGTTCGCCACCACTTGCAAATGCTTCGGAAAATCCCCACACTATCCATAGGTGAGAGTATTCCTCAATGCCGCGTAGTGCGGTAGGGTCTCGATATTCAGGTTCGAAAACGATAGTACCGTGAAGCTCATCAACGAGTCCGCTTTGACGTGGAAGTCCAAACTTTGTGTCGAAGTCGGTATGTATCCTTGCAATCGTTTTTAATTCCATGAATGCTCTCTCCAAAATATCAAACTGTCCTGTTTTTTAATAGGTCTATTTTTTCTTATCGAATTGAGGCGTGTAGCTGTTCTTTTCTTCAAAGACATTGCTGTATCCTTCGTTCGATCTGCGAAGATCTGCTGTAACGTATCGGTACATGAAGACAAAAATTGCACATATCAGATACGCAAAGGAATACACAAGTATTGCTGTCAGCACCGAGCCTCCGTTTGACTGAAATCCACCCCAAAGCACGAAGATAATGTAAAAGACGACTGTGGTGATCACGTAGTGTATCAGCATACGCAGCGAGAAAACGAGCTTATCCGAGAAAAGAAACGAATTGGCGGCAGACAGCAAGAATGAAAAGAGCAGGAGCGAGAATATCATGTTAAGGGTAGGCACCCAGTTCGAATCAACGTAAACGCCGAGCAGATACAGTGCCGTAACAAAAAAAGTGAAGAAAACACAGGCACCCGTTACCGTTTTCTTTAACCATAATGATCGTTTCAAAATATATGTCCTCCGAGTCGATATTCGATCTTTCGGTATTATATCACAGAAAGATTAACAATTTAACGCCGTGTGACAAATTTTTTATAAACGAATCGCAATATATACTTCGTGCGTTGATATTATTCGGCGAATCAAAGGTAAAACACGAAAAAAGGAATGCATAAATATTGTATTACTTGAATATTTGTTTAATATCCATTGACATATGCGAACGAATATATTATAATAAACATAGTTTAGATTAAAGAAAGATATTATCCTGCCAGTAGTTGCAGAAGATATATAAATGCCGGATCGAGGTTTAATTATGGCTGACAAACGACACGAAAACCGTGAAAACACTTTCATTCTTCTGTTTGCTAAGGAATTTGACCGTCAAGCAAACCCAAACGATTATTATAATGCTTACATTGAAAATAATGATGTTCAGTACACCGATCACGTAAAGGATACATTCATCGGCGTTTGCGAGAAGTGCGAGACTATCGACAGCATGATCGAGGAGGTCTCCGTAAAGTGGAAGCTCTCACGTATGGCGACTGTAACACGTACCGTGCTTCGTCTTGCAGTCTACGAAATGATAAACTCCGATGTTCCCGTGAAGGTCATCATCAACGAGGCTATTGAGATAGACAGAAAATATGATGACGAGAACTCCACGGGGTTTATCAACGGTATCCTCAACAAGATCGCAAGAAAACGCGGTCTGATCGAAGCAACAGCCGAGGTATCCTCCTCTGATTCCGTAGAAGACACCGATACAACGGCCACGCAGGAATAATATGAACGGAAAAAAGCTATTTCTCGGGATCGATACCAGTAACTACACAACGTCCGTTGCGCTGTGCGATGATGACGGTCGGATGCTGCTGAATTCCAAAGACCCGTTACCTGTAGCGGATGGTGCAAGAGGACTTCGACAAAGTGATGCCGTTTTTCATCACGTGAGGGATCTGCCAAACAGCTCTGCTGTATACGGTAAGGTTCTGCATGAGTCATCGGGACGGCTGGTCGCGGTCGGCTGTTCGTATGCACCGCGTGACGTAGAAGGGTCTTATATGCCGTGCTTCTTACCGGGTATCGCAGTGGCGGAATATGTTGCCGCCACAGATGCCATACCGCTGTATCGTGTGTCACATCAGGCAGGACATATAATGGCGGCACTGCATTCGGCTTGCGAAAACAGCAGTGCCAACCAAAGAAAGCTCATGAGCGAGCGGTTCTTAGCGTTTCATGTTTCCGGTGGCACTACAGATGTATTGCTTTGTGAGCCTGATGACACACTGATATTTCGTATAACTCAGATCGGCGGAACACGTGATATAAACGGCGGTCAAGCGATAGACCGCAGTGGTGTAAGGATGGGACTTCATTTTCCGTGCGGTGTCGAAATGGACAGACAGGCTCTTTCGTACCACGGCAAGCCTCAACGCTCAAAGCTGTCAGTCGATAGTACGTGGTGCAATTTGTCGGGACTTGAGAATAAAGCGGTAGAGCTATTCACCTCGACCGATGATATAGCCGCTACCTCCGCATACGTGCTTGATTTTTTGGCACGTACACTTGAGAAGATCACCGTTAACGCATTAGAGGAGTACGGCAGTATGCCGGTCATCTATGCAGGAGGTGTAATGAGTTCTCAATATATCAGAAGGACACTGCAAAAATACGGTATGTTTGCTGATGCACAATATTCATCGGACAACGCTGCCGGAGTGGCACTTCTTGCAGCAGAACGATACAAACGGGAAGTACCTGAACAAGATGAACAATTATAATGAAATAAACGCCTCCGAGGAACGTTCTTCTGCTGTTACGGAGGGACGTTTTCCTGGGGCATTGACAGTAACTCAGCTCAACGAATATATCAAACGACTGATAGATAATACCTCACCGCTTTCCGGAATATATGTAAAGGGTGAGATATCCAATTTTAAGAATCATTACGGTACAGGACACTATTACTTTACCCTTAAGGATGAGGGAAGTCAGCTTCGCGCTGTTATGTTCAAGTCTTCTGCCGCAAAAATGAGATTCGTTCCGGAAAACGGAATGAAGGTCACGGCTCACGGCAGGATATCCTCGTTCGTGCGTGACGGAACTTATCAGCTATACTGTGATTCCATGGAGCCTGACGGTGTCGGAGCTTTATATATAGCCTACGAGCAGTTAAAAAAGCGTTTAGAGGCTGAGGGACTGTTTGACGCGAGTCGTAAACGTCCCTTGCCGAAGATACCGATGCGTGTCGGGATCATCACCTCGGCAACAGGAGCCGCGATACGTGATATGATCAATGTTTGCGGCAGAAGATTTCCTGCGGCAAAGCTCGTTTTGTATCCTTCATTGGTACAGGGAAGCGGTGCGCCCGCAGAGCTTATCGCCGGAATGCAGTATTTCAACAATACACGCTCGGTCGATGTTATAATAATCGGGCGAGGCGGTGGCTCTATTGAAGATCTGTGGGCATTTAATGATGAAGGCTTGGCTCGTGCGATAGCCGCCTCGAGTATTCCCGTTATTTCCGCAGTCGGTCACGAGACCGATTTCACCATATGCGATTTCGTTGCCGACCGCCGCGCTCCCACTCCGTCTGCGGCGGCTGAGCTTGCAGTACCGGACACGGCAGAACTCAAACGGAAGATACAAAATATAGTGAGCCGTGAGGCAAACGTTATATATTCTGCCTTGAGACTTCAACGTGATCGTCTGAATTCGATGGCGAGTACTCGTGCCATGACAGACCCCATGAACGTTTTGTACGATCATAGGATGCTCGTCGATATGCTGACAGAACGTTTGGTTCGAGCTGAGGCAAACAGTGTACAGATAAAAAAATCCTTCCTTGCACGAGATGCAGGACGTCTTGAAGCACTCGATCCACTATCGATACTTGCGCGTGGCTACAGTGCGGTATATAACAGCAATGGTGGGCTTATTAGGAACATCGCCAACGTTGCAGTCGGTGAAAAAGTTGAATTTAAAACGATAGGCGGTGCGGCTGTCTGCACGGTCGATGAGATCAAAAAGGAAACGGCGGAAGATAACGATGGAAAATAATGAAAAAAACACCGGTATGACTTTTGAAGCCGCTATGGCACGTCTCGAAGAGATCGTCCGTATGCTGGAGAGTGGAAACGCTCCGCTCGATACTTCGCTCAGTCTGTTTGAAGAAGGCGTAGCACTGGTAAAGCTGTGCAATTCAAAATTGGATGCCGCCGAACAAAAGGTAAAGATACTTACCGATGCCGGAGACGGTACACTTGTCGAAACCGACCTGAAGTGAATCAAATTACTTTGCAATTGATTAAAGGGTAGAAAGAACGTATATTATGGAAATATCTCACTCTGTTGAAGCCGCGCTTCGTGATGCGGCTGAAAAAGTCGAGAATGCTCTCTCTGACTATTTGACCGAAGCTCATGTCGGCAGCACGGTCGTCTCGGAAGCAATGCGTTATTCCACACTCGGAGGAGGTAAACGGATACGCGCCTTTCTCGTCATTGAATTCTGTAAGCTGTTCGGTGGGAGCTTGGATGCAGCCCTTCCGTATGCCTGTGCGCTCGAATGCATTCATGCATATTCTCTGATACATGATGACCTTCCGTGCATGGATGACGACGATCTGCGTCGAGGCAAGCCGTCCTGTCACATAAAATTCGGTGAAGCTGAGGCTCTCCTTGCAGGTGATGCTCTTTTGACACTCGCGTTTGAGCTGTGTGCCTCTAATCAGTACGTTCCGAATAAGTCGGTACGTCTTGCGGTATCAACTCTTGCAAGAGAAGCCGGAGCTCTCGGAATGGTCGGCGGACAGACGTACGATCTGCAAAATTCGGTAGACAGCTATCGTGAGCTTCGTAAGATATATTCGATGAAGACCGGTGCGTTGATGCGTGCCGCCTGCCTACTCGGATACTACGCGGCAACAGACAAACCTATCCAAGCCGATATCGATAATTTAAAGCTTTACGCGGAGGCGATCGGTCTCTCATTTCAGATACACGATGATATACTTGACGTGCAGAGCGATACCGCAACTCTCGGCAAGGAGGTCGGAAGTGATATCAAGAATAACAAAAAAACGGTTCTTGCTTTTATGAAGGTCAGCGAAGCTGAGGAGGAGGAGGCTCTTCTTACACTCCTTGCAGTCGAGGCGATATCACATTACACCGACAGCGATCTGCTGTGTCGCCTTGCGATCTGGCTTCTCTCACGCCGTAAGTGATCATGAGACTTGACGTGTATTTGGCAAATATCGGACTCACAAAGAGCCGAAGCCGTGCCGCACAGCTCATATCGGGGGGCTTTGTATCAGTCAACGGAAAGGTCGTCACGAGATCGGCATATGACACCGTTGAGACGGATATCGTTGAGCTGATAGGGGAAGATCATAGCTTTGTGGGTCGCGGAGGTATGAAGCTCGAGGGAGCTCTAAAACGCTTTGATGTAAACGTTTGCGGACTTGTTTGTGCCGACATAGGTGCATCGACCGGTGGCTTTACAGATTGTCTGCTTCGTTATGGAGCATCTCATGTGTATGCCATAGACTCCGGTCACGGGCAGCTTGACCCGAAGCTGGTCGCTGATGAACGTGTGACCGATCTGGAGGGCTGTAACGCACGTTATCTGTCTGTAGAAAAGCTTGGCACAAGATGTGACTGTGCGGTCAGCGATCTGTCGTTCATCTCACAAACGCTCGTACTTGGTTCTGTTTCTTCGATACTGAAAGATGGTGCAATATATATAGCTCTCATTAAACCGCAATTCGAATGCGGTAAGGAAGCGGTCGGTCACGGCGGTATAGTCAAAGATAAAAAACAGCACCTCGCGGCTATAAGGCAGGTACTCTCGTGTGCCGCCGAAAATTCTATCGCACCCTATGGGATAATGAAGTCTCCAATAACAGGCGGAGACGGAAATACCGAATTTCTGATGATAGCCGAAAAAAACGGAGTTTCGTCTGTTTCCGAAAAGGATATCACGGAGGCTGTCTATGAATAGTATCACGGATTATGTTTTGATTCCAAATCCCACCAAAAATATAGACCCGAAGCTCTTGTCGGAGCTTGTGACGCATCTGTGTGAGCGGCAATGTCGCATCGGAGCTTTTTCGGATAATATGTCGTCCTTATCATATCTTCGGGATAAATTATACGAGATCAAAGGTGACGACATTCCGTCATCATGTCAGGCGGCTATAGTTCTTGGTGGGGACGGCTCGATCATCGATGCTTCCGGCAGACTGCTTGAGTCTGGAATACCTATAATAGGTATAAATTTCGGTCGTATAGGGTATCTTGCGGAGATAGAGATAAACGAACTGTATCTGCTCGATTCGTTGGTAGATGGAAATTATACGATAGACGAAAGAATGATGCTCGAAGCTGTCGTCGTGTCTTCTGACGGAGCTGTACGAGCAACCTCCACGGTACTGAATGATATCGTTCTCTCAAATGGACCGGTCGCACGTCTTCTGACGTTCGATATTTTTTGCGGAGATATCAAGATACAGACCTGTCGCGCAGACGGTATGATCGCGTCTACTCCGACAGGCTCCACAGCGTATTCGCTATCTGCAGGAGGACCTGTGCTTGAGCCTTCTCTCGACTGTCTGTGCCTTACTCCGATATGTCCGCATACGCTCAACAGCAGACCGGTCATACTACGCGGTGACACGGAGATACGACTTACAAACATTCGCAATAACGGTTCGTCTGTATATATAACTGCGGACGGACGTGACGTTGTTGAATTGAACGAAGGAGATTCGGTCTCCGTAAAGCGTTCCGTACATACAACAAAGCTTATACGCATAAAGGATAACGGATTCCTTGGGATCCTTCACTCGAAGCTGTCAGAACAGCAGTAACCATAATTTTTGGATAAAACCTCTATGATGAAAGGACTGCCATGAAAGTTAAGAGACACAATAAGATTCTGGAAATCATCGAAAACAACAACATCGAGACACAGGAGGAGCTTATCGCAAAGCTGAGACTTGCCGGATACGATGTAACTCAGGCAACGGTCTCACGTGATATCAGAGAGCTGAAGCTCTTGAAACAGATGTCCGACATGGGAACATACAAATATGTAGTTCCAAAGAACAACGCGAATGAAAATCAGCACGTGTACAGTCGTGCGCTCGCAAGCTCCATCAAAAGTGTGGACTCATCCCAGAACGATATCGTCATAAAGACATATCCCGGAATGGCACAGGCTGTTGCTGCCGGAATAGATTCACTGCACGAGGCTGACATCCTCGGCTGTGTCGCCGGAGATGACTGTATTATTATAGTGACACGTGATACCGAGTCGGCAGTTGCCATCGCACATCGGATAACCAAGCTGATCAATACCTGATGTCATCTGTAGTACAGGGAGAACTATATGCTTTGGAACTTGTATATTGAGAATATCGCCGTTGCAAAGCAGCTTGAGATAACCTTCCGCGAGGGTTTTACGGTCATTACGGGACAGACCGGTGCCGGAAAATCCATCGTTATAGACAGCCTACTTCTTCTTTGCGGTGCAAAGAGCGGAAAAGAGCTTATACGAAGCGGCGAATCACGCGCACAGGTCTCAGCCATATTCTGTGACCTTGAAAAGCACCGTGAGGCACTTGAAGCTCTCGGTTACCCACCCGATGAAAACGGAGAGCTTCAGATCACGAGGATCATATCGGCAGACGGTCGAGGAAGTGCGAAGATCGATCGCAAAACAGTACCTCTTTCACAGCTTAAGGAAGTATCCGAGC
>CAYSKU010000051.1:9121-13220 GCA_964431775.1 uncultured Ruminococcus sp.
CCGAGCTGTTGCTCGGCATACAAACGCAGAGTGAGCGAAACGACTTTGCCGACAGATCTATGTACGTATCGTTACTTGATCTTTTCGCGGACGATGAAGCGGAGCTTGCGGAATACAAGGAACGCTATGCGGAGCTTATGTCTGTGCGTGACGAGATAGCTGTTTTGAAGGAGGCTATGAGCCAGCGTGAAATGATGCTTGACATTCTCAGGTATCAAAAAAAGGAGATCGAGGCGGCAAAGCTCAGTGCAGATGATGAGGAGGAACGTCTCGTTCGACTACGCGCCAGACTGAAAAGCATGGAACGTGTTTCAAAATATGCCGGTGTTGTCAATAAAGCTCTTGCAAAAAGTGAAAAGGGTGCGACGGCGGCGTATTTGATCGAACGAGCGGAGAACGCTTTATCACAGCTTGCCGACGTTGTGGAGGATGCCGAGGAGATGGTTGCAAAGCTTGCCGGATTTCGGTATGAGATCATCGACATAGCTGAACGTGTCTATGATGCGGTCAATGACGATGACGTAGCCGACCCGGTCGAAAAGCTGACACAGGTCGAATCAAGACTATCTCTCCTCGAAAAGCTCAAGAAAAAATACGGTTCTACTATAGCAGAGATCAAAGAGAAAAGGGCTGAGATATCAAAGAAGATATCAGACCTTGAGGAGGGTGACCTAAAGCTGACAGAGCTTGAACGTGAGCTTGAAAAAAAGTTGTCACTTTGTGCGGAGGCAGCCGAACGGATCAGCGGCAAACGCAAAAAAGCTGCGGAGCTGTTGTCCCGTGAGGTCATATCGTCCTTACAATTTCTCGATATGCCGAAGGTTCGCTTCCGTGTTGCCGTTGCTCCCGAAAGAGACTCCACGGGAACGTATATATTCCGTCCCGATGGTGCTGATGACGTGGATCTTTTGATCTCCGTCAACATAGGTGAGGAGCTGCAATCACTCGGCAAGGTATCCTCTGGCGGTGAGTTGTCGCGTATCACTCTTGCGGTAAAGACCGCACTTGCCGGAAAAAACGATGCTGATACCTTGATCTTTGACGAGATCGATGCCGGCGTTTCGGGTGGTACTGCCGAAAAGATCGGTATAATGCTGAATCGTTTGGCAAGATCGGCGCAGGTCATCACAGTGACGCACTCACCGCAGGTGGCTTCTATTGCCGGCTGTCATCTATTAATACAAAAAAAGGAAAATGACGGACGAACGGAAAGCTCTGTCCGTGAGATCCAGGGAGATGAACGTGTGGCAGAGATCGCACGTATCATCGGCGGTATCTCGGTCACCGAAAAGCAAACAGCCGCCGCACGTGAGATGCTTTCCGAAAATATCAACAAATAAAATATCAATTATCAGGAGATAAAACAATGCAGATCTACGAAGAATTAAAGGCTCGCGGTCTTATCGCGCAGACTACGAACGAAGAAGAGATAAGAGAGCTTATAAATAACGGAAAAGCCACCTTCTATATCGGCTTTGACTGTACGGCAGACAGCCTTACGGCAGGTCATTTTATGGCACTTACACTTATGAAGCGTCTTCAAATGGCAGGAAATCGCCCGATAGCTCTCATCGGCGGCGGTACGACCATGATAGGCGACCCCTCGGGACGTACCGATATGAGAAAGATGCTTACGAAGGAAGACATCGACCATAATGCAGCTTGCTTCAAGCGTCAGATGGAACAGTTCATCGATTTCTCCGATGATAAGGCTATGATGATAAACAATGCCGACTGGCTCCTAAACTTAAACTACGTTGAGCTGCTTCGTGACGTAGGTGCTTGCTTCTCCGTAAACAATATGCTGCGTGCCGAATGCTACAAACAGAGAATGGAAAAGGGCCTCTCCTTCCTCGAATTCAACTATATGATCATGCAGTCGTATGTCTTCTACTATCTCTATCGCAAATACGGCTGCAATATGGAGTTCGGCGGCGACGACCAGTGGAGCAATATGCTCGGCGGCACGGAGCTGATTCGCCGAAAGCTCGGCAAGGATGCAAACGCTATGACTATCACTCTCCTTACCGACTCCCAGGGCAAAAAGATGGGTAAGACTGCCGGAAACGCAGTGTGGCTCGACCCGAACAAGACTTCTCCGTTCGATTTCTATCAGTATTGGAGAAACGTTGCAGATGCAGACGTCCTCAAGTGTATCCGTATGCTTACGTTCCTTCCGCTTGAGCAGATCGACGAGATGGATAAATGGGAGGGAAGTCAGCTCAACACCGCAAAGGAGATCCTTGCTTACGAGCTTACCAAGCTCGTTCACGGCGAAGAGGAAGCGACGAAGGCGCAGACCTCCGCAAAGGCTCTGTTCGCCGCAGGAGGTGCTTCCACCGAGAATATGCCGACTACTGTACTGAGTGACGATGATTTCACCGACGGTAAGATGCTCGTTATCGATATGCTGCTCAAGTCCAAGCTTGCAGCCTCAAAGAGTGAAGCAAGACGTCTCATCCAGCAGGGCGGCGTTCTGATCGGTGACGTTAAGGTCGATTCGCTCGATGCAGTCATAGATGAAGCCTCTGTTGAGGGGGACGGTCTGATAGTCAAAAAGGGTAAGAAGACCTATCACAAGTTCACCAAGTAAGGATGAAACGATATCGATATCTGCTGTTTGACGCAGATAATACTTTATTTGATTTTACAAAAGCGGAGTACCTGTCCTTTGCGGGCGCGTGCTCCGCGTGTAATATCGCCTATTCGGATGTGCTGTATAAACAGTATTCCGACATAAACGATGGATTGTGGAAGCTTCACGAGCAAGGCAGGATCACTCTTGACTCATTAAAATTAGAACGCTTTCGTAAGCTACTTCTCACGAATGGCTTTTCCAATGATAGTCAAACTGAGGAGAGAGCCGCAGAGATGCGTGACAGCTATATGTCACACCTTTCAAGGCAGACCTGTCTCATAGACGGTGCGGAGGATATATGTCGGAAGCTGTCCGAAAAATACGAAATGTACATCATTACGAACGGTATCGGTATGATACAGCGTTCACGTTTTGCAGGCTCTGTACTCACTCCGTTCTTCAGGGGTATGTTCGTGTCGGAGGAGATAGGCGCAAGCAAGCCGTCCTCGGAATACTATGATCATGTACTTCACACTATCGGATGTGACGATAAAAGGGCATATCTCGCGATAGGTGATTCGCTGACCTCAGACTGTGCAGGCGCGGTAAACTATGGACTTGACATATGCTTTTTCGATCGGCACGATCGTCCGACCGGCGACTTGGATATAACATATACCATTAGATATCTGTCGGAACTTGAAGCGATACTGCTTTAAGCTCTGTTTCTCTCTTTCGGAGGTTCATGTGGTTTCAAACCTTACAAGACTTAAAACGCTTATCGAAGCGTACAATAATGACAACACTGATAATAAAATAGAGATCCGGCAGAATGAGCCGATGAGCCGCCATACCACCTTTCGTATCGGCGGTTCTGCCTCTTTATATCTGATTCCCCGGACTATCGATGCGCTGGTACAGCTTTGCAACGCAGTCCTCGATACCGAGATACGCTACTATATTCTCGGAAACGGAAGTAATCTGCTTTTTTCCGATGACGGCTTTGACGGTGCGGTAATATCCATGAGTGGACTTTCGGACATACACACCGAGGAAAATAACGTTATGGCGGAAGCCGGCGCACAGCTCATGAATGTCTGCAAATATTCTCGCGATGCAGGACTCTCCGGTCTCGAATTCGCGTACGGTATCCCCGGCTCTGTCGGAGGAGCGGTATATATGAACGCAGGAGCGTATGACGGAGAGATCGCACATATTCTAAAGGAAAGTACGTATCTCGATCTGCGTGATATGACAGTGCATACCATACCGTTGTCCGAGCATATGTACGGCTATCGCGAAAGTATATATCGACATAATAACTTCGTTATCCTATCGGCAAGCTTCGGCTTGAAGACGGACGAGGTCGAACATATCGGTCAAATGATGAACGATTATATGGATCGCCGTATCTCAAAACAGCCTCTGAATTATCCGAGTGCCGGAAGTATATTCAAACGTTGCCCTGGACACTACACAGGTCAGATGATAGAAAAAGCCGGACTGAAAGGGTATACCATC
>CAYSKU010000052.1:0-13217 GCA_964431775.1 uncultured Ruminococcus sp.
CGAGATCCTCGAACTTTTCGGTACGGTATACGATCTTGCTCTCGTACAGCTCGTCTGTCAGGTGCGCGAATATAACAGCCGGCAGCTCGACACGAACTCCGATATCGACTCGATTCGAGCTTGTCGGTATGTCAAGCTCACGACATACGCTCTGCATCCACTTGCTTCCGCTCCGTCCGACCGAGATCACGCATTTCTCGCACTCGTAGAACGTATCGGCGCAGACCACACGATAGCCCTCACCCAAGCTCTCGATTGCGGTCACGGGGGTGTCGAAGTGCATATCGACCTTTTCCTTAAGCTCATCGTAGAGGTTTTGCAGGACGACGTAGTTTATATCCGTGCCGAGGTGACGGACGGAGGCGTCGAGCAGATGGAGCTTGTTCTTCATGCACTCGGTCTTGAGCCTCGTGCCGGCTGTCGAATACATCCTCGTACCCTCGCCGCCGTAAGCCATATTTATGGTATCGACGTACTGCATCAGCTCTATCGCCCTTTTCTTGCCGATATGCTCGTACAGCGTACCGCCGAAATCGTTCGTTATGTTGTATTTGCCGTCCGAGAACGCACCTGCACCTCCAAAGCCCGACATGATCGAGCAGGAGCTACAGCCGACACACGTTTTTATACGGTCGCCGTCGATCGGGCAGTGCCGCTTCTCGAGCGGATGTCCTGCCTCGAACACACCGACACGAAGTGACGGCTTCTGCTTCATCAGCTCGTAAGCGGCAAAAATACCGCCGGGACCTGCCCCGACGATAATTATATCATATTGCATATGTATCTCCTTGACAGACTATTCCGACTTTCCCTCATCCAACGGCTCGGTCGGACGAAGAGCTGCCTCTATGTCTTCCTTTTTTATATTCATGAGATCGTCACGAGACACGCTCTCCATGACCGCTATGCGGTTCGCCTGCTCCGTGAGTATCCGCTCGAACGTATTTCTGACCCCACGTGCGTTTCCGAACTCTCCCGCCGAACCCTCTGCCGACGTGACTGCCTCGAAATACTCGTGCAGGGCGACCCTTGCCTCATCCTCGAGTACGTAGCAGCTCTTTTTACATTGCAGCTCGAATATCTCGAGCATCTCCTCGGCGGAATAGTCCTCGAAATTTATGTACCTGTTGAAGCGCGAACGAAGACCGGGGTTCGAATCGACAAAGTCCTCCATGAGGTCTATGTAGCCGGCGACTATGACGACTAAGTCGTCACGCTCGTCCTCCATAGCCTTGAGGATAGTATCGACCGCCTCGTAGCCGAAATCGTTCTCGCTCTTTGAGGTGAGCGTGTACGCTTCGTCGATGAACAGCACACCGCCCATCGCACTTTCAAGCACCTTTGACGTTTTTATTGCTGTCTGTCCGATGTAGCCCGCAACGAGTCCGCTTCGGTCTACCTCAACGAGCTGTCCCTTTGAGAGAAGCCCGAGCGAATGATAGACACGTGCCATAAAGCGTGCGATCATCGTCTTGCCCGTACCAGGGTTTCCCGAGAAGACCATATGCAGAGACATATCTGCGGTCGGGAGAGAGTTATCGCGGCGCAGCTTATAGACCGTTGCCATATTTATGAGATTGACGACCTCTTTTTTGACACTCTCGAGTCCTATGTAGGAGGCAAGCTCCTTTTTGAGCTCCTCTATGTCCTCCTTTTCGGGTATCTCCTCCTCGGTCTCTGTGGGAGAGCCTCCCTCACCTCCGTCGGACGCCTTTGTCGGCGGCTCGTTCGTCTTCGCATTCGCGCCGACGTTTGCAGAGGTATCTGTCGTCTCGACCGTACCCTTCGGCGTGCCGTTCGGCTGTGCATTTTTGGCGTTACCGTTCTGTGCGGTATTCGGCTGACGTGTGCTTCCCCAGATATCATCGCTCAGTCGTCTTATGTTGTTCTCCGTCATCTGACGGATAAGATCGAGCTGTAGAGAGATTATCTCGTCCTTTTTATCCTTCATATCACTTCACGACACCCTTTTTCAGGATAACGTTTGCGTATATCGCACTCTCGCCCGTGACGACGACCGCATACGCCTTCTTTGCACGTTCGTAAAACTCAAAGCGTTCGAGGAATACCGGCTCCTTGTCGGTATGCTCTGCGACTATGCGGCGGTACTCGTCCCAGATCGGGATATCGAGGTCACGGTCGCCCTCGGTCTTGTCCATCAGATAGACGTTATCGTCATACGTATCGAGCGGAAACAGCTCGAGAACGGCGGACAGAAGCTCGGGAACTCCGCAGGCATCGGAGCGAAGCACGATACGTCCGATGCTCTCGCCGGGGAAGTTACCGTCGGAGAAAACGATCTCGTCTCCGTGTCCCATCTTTGCAAGCACACAGAGAAGCTCGGGAGAAATGATCTTGTTGATACCCTTTAGCATAGTAAAAGCTCCTTTATTCGTTCGAAATATCGAGACCGTGTATTCGGATGGGGCATACGCCCGCCGACGGTCACACCTACATACGTATTATAGCATATCCGCAAGCTAAAATAAAGTATATAGCATCCGATTTTTCCCGAAAAAGTTTTGCGGTACGACCGCTAAACGCTATCTCAGGCGTTTTCCGCGTTTTCCTTTTTTTCCTTTTTCCTTCCTATTATATCACGCAGAGCGGAGAGAGCATCGTGCAGACCGCCGACACGATCGATAAGTCCGAGGCGCACCGCCTCATGACCGTCTATGACCGAGCCGACATCCGTAGCTATCTGATCTGTACGCAAAAGGAGCGAACGGAACGCCTCCTCCGTGACCCTCGAATGTCCGCACACGAAATCGATTATCCGAGCCTGCATACGCTCGAAGTAATAGTACGTCTGCGGTACACCGAGTACCGTTCCGCTGACACGCACGGGGTGTATCGTCATCGTTGCGGAGGGGACGATGAAGGAGGTCGAAGCGGAGACTGCAAGGGGAACGCCTATCGAATGTCCGCCTCCCAGCACGAGTGACACGGTCGGCTTTGACATACTTGCGACAAGCTCCGCTATCGCAAGCCCTGCTTCAACGTCACCGCCCATCGTATTCAAGAGAATGAGAAGACCGTCCACCTCGTCGCTCTCCTCGACCGACACGAGGAGCGGAAGTATATGCTCGTACTTTGTTGCCTTTTGACCGTCGCCGAGCAGGTAATGTCCCTCTATCTGTCCGATTATCGTAAGGCAGTGTACCGAAACGCCGTCACCTCCGGCGACAACGCTGCCGCTTTTTATTATCGAGTCAAGCTCGTTCTGCTTCTCACCGTTCTCCATAGCATCCTCCGTGGGGTTGTATTTGTATTATCATACCCGACAGGACGGCGGTATATACATTTTGTCGGCTACACGTGGAGGAGGCTCCCTCCGGGAGGGAGCTGTCACCGCAGATGACTGAAGGAGAGCGCGTTATACTGCACATATAATCACATATAATATTGTCGTGGGATATCTTCCAATTTCAACTTCACAAACGCCGATGACTGTCTGCGGCGTCACGCCGCCCGATGACTGTCTGCGGCGACTGCGCCGCCGATCTGTATAAGACGATATTTCATAGAAAAAACTTTATTCATGAATATTTTTTCCGAGTTCGACTACAATATTCGTCAAAATTCATGATATGTACGCATTTCCCACATTTTTGAGAAGAAAACGCCAAAAAGAACGCGAAATAAAATTCAGATTCGTTGAATATTTTCGTGCAAAGGACTTGCTTTTCCGAAAAAGGGGTGGTATAATAGCGATACATTCGGAAGAAATGTAAATGAATATTTCAATATCTATAGGAGATCGACACATCATGAAAAAGTTTCTTACTCTCGCACTTGCGGCTGTCATGACCATGCTCGCCTGTGCATCCTGCGGCGGTAGCGGTGACACCCTCATAATGGCTACCAACGCCGAGTTCCCCCCCTACGAATACTTCGAGGGCGATAAGATAGTCGGTATCGACGCCGAGATCGCCGAGGCTATCGCCGACAAGCTCGGCGCAGAGCTGACCATCGAGCACGTTGACTTCGACTCCATCATCCCCGGCGTTCAGAGCGGCAAGTACGACTTCGCTATGGCAGGTCTTACCGTTACCGACGAGCGTAAGGAGCAGGTGGACTTCTCCGATTCCTACGCTACCGGCGTACAGGTAATAGTCGTTAAGGAGGATTCCGCTATCACCTCCGTTGACGACCTCTTCGCAGAGGGCGCATCCCACACGATCGGCGTTCAGCTCGCGACCACCGGTGACCTCTACACCACATGGGATCTCGAGGACGAGGGTCTTGCTACCATCGAACGCTACAACAAGGGTGCCGATGCCATCATGGCTCTTACCTCCGACAAGGTCGATTGCGTAGTCATCGACAACGAGCCTGCTAAGGTATTCGTTCAGAACAACGCAGGTCTGAAGATACTCGACACCGAGTACGTTACCGAGGAGTACGCTATCGCAGTTTCCAAGGATAACAGCGAGATGATGAAAAAGGTAAACGATGCCCTCAAGGAGCTTATCGCAGACGGCACTGTCGCTTCCATAATCGCAAAGTACATCCCTGCCGAATAATAATCTATTCGAACATCCGACCTAAAACGAGGGACACGCGCTGTCCCCGTTTTTGTGTTACAACAGATCATAAAAGGAGTTCCACATTTGTTTACTTATTTAGACTCTTGGTTCACTAAGATGGTCGAGGAATTCAAGGTAGCGTTCATCGTCGATAACCGCTGGAAATACATAGTCTCCGGTATCGGAAGCACCCTGCTCCTCACCTTCCTTGCGCTCGTGCTGGGTGTCGTACTCGGTATCATCATAGCGGCGGTACGCTCGACCTACGACAAGCAGTTCGCGGAGATGCGGCGCGGTGCCGGACGGACCCTCCTCCGTATCGGAAACGGTATCTGCAAGTGCTACCTTACCGTCTTTCGCGGTACTCCCGTCATGGTGCAGATACTTATAATCTTCTTCGTCATAATGGCAAGCTCACGAAATAAGATGCTCTGCGGTGTCGTTGCGTTCGGTCTGAACTCGGCGGCATACGTTGCGGAGATAATCCGAAGCGGTATCATGAGCATAGATCCCGGTCAGACGGAGGCGGGACGCTCCCTCGGTCTCAACTACGTTCAGACTATGATCTACATCGTACTTCCGCAGGCGTTCAAGAACATCCTTCCGGCTCTCGCGAACGAGTTCATAACCCTGCTCAAGGAGACCTCCGTTGCCGGCTACGTCGGTGTCACCGACCTTACCAGAGGCGCGAACATCATTCGAGGCATAACCTACCAGAGCTTTTGGCCTCTTTTCGCGATAGCGGCTATATATCTTGCAATGGTCATGTTCTTTACGTGGCTCGTCGGCAAGCTCGAAAGGAGACTGAAAAACAGTGAACGCTAAACAGCAAAGCAACGAAGTCCTCATCCGTGTACGCGGACTCAAAAAATACTACCGCGGAGACCGCATAAAGGCCCTTGACGGTGTTTCGATCGACATACATAAGGGTGAGGTCGTCTGCATCATAGGTCCGTCAGGCTCGGGAAAATCTACCCTCCTCCGTTCGCTGAACCTCCTTGAGATACCGACCGACGGAACTATCGACTTCGAGGGACAGATACTGACCGACAAAAAGACCGACATAAATATGTGCCGTCGCAAGATGGGCATGGTCTTCCAGCATTTCAATCTGTTTCCGCACATGACGGTCATGCGTAACATGACCCTTGCTCCGATGAAGCTTCTACAAAAGACACAGGATGAAGCGGAGAAGCGTGCGAACGAGCTTCTGACGAGAGTCGGACTTGCAGACCGTGCAACGTCGTATCCGTCACAGCTCTCGGGCGGTCAGAAGCAGCGTATAGCGATAGTACGAGCTATGGCTATGGATCCGGACGTCATACTGTTTGACGAGCCGACCTCCGCGCTCGACCCCGAGATGGTCGGCGAGGTACTCGACCTTATGAAGACCCTTGCGGAGGACGGAATGACGATGGTCATCGTCACTCACGAGATGGGCTTTGCTCGTGAGGTCGCCGACCGTATAGTCTTCGTTGACGGAGGACGGATACTCGAGGAGGGTACTCCTGCGGAGTTCTTCTCCTCCCCGAAGAACCCACGTCTCAAGGATTTTCTCTCAAAGGTACTGTAAACAAAAAACGGCGCAGCGTGTCACGATGCTGTGCCGTTTCTTTATAAGTTTATAAGGTTCTACCGACGGTAGCTACAAAATATCGCACTTGGGTCAAAAATATGGTATAATAGAGCAGGATCTCAATGAACGACTACAGCCATACAGCTTCTGAAAGGAAAACCTATCATGACAGACCGCAGTGAGCTTTGGAGGAAGGTCTCCAATGCGTTATACGACCGTTACGAAAACAGACCGCCGCTTGCGGCAATAGACCGACTTGAAGCGGAAAGGGCGGTGCTTTCGCGCTCCGACATCATAGCCTGCCTCGAGCTCGTGGCGCGACTTCGCCAAAAGGCACGTGAGAGTGACCGCTGCATCCGTGTCCTACACGCCTGCGGAGGCTTCTACATCTCGTACCTTCTCGGTGCCACAGACCTCGACCCACTGCCGCCGCACTATTTTTGCAAAAGCTGCGGAAGCACCGAATTCGTCAGAGGAAAGAGCGTTTGCCGGGAGCTGCCGCCAAAGACGTGCGCCTGCGGAGCGGAGCTGTGGCGTGACGGCTTCGGACTTCCGTTCGTGGCGTATCTGCCGCAGTCACGAAGTGCGGACATACTGCTCGCGGCGACTCCGGACTTTATCCCTACCGCCGAGCATCTCGTCCGTGAGCTTGCAGCAGAGCTTTCGCTCGACACGGAAACGGACGGTACTCGGATAAGCATCATCGAGCAGGAGCAGGAATGGCATGAGGTCGAGCGTTGTGAGCTGCCGTTACCGTACCTCGAGGACTCCGGCAGGCTGCTCAGGCGCAGGGCGATGGATATGTGCATCCGCTACAGTGACACAAAGGTAAAGGGCAGGACGTACCACCGCACGAGGAGCTACGCCGACGATCACATAGACGATCCCACCGCGCCTGCGTTCTCGGACGACATATTCACGCACGTTCAGTCGCATATGCTGGCGCACGGCTACACGGACTCGGGCTTTGCGTACTCCGTTATGGTAAATGCCGCGCACGGGCTGTACAGCAAGAACGGCATGGACGAGACGACACGTCAGTCTCTCCTCGACCTCGGCATAACAAAGGACTACATCGACATACTTACAGACATAAGATACCTCCCCGACAAATACCAAGTAATACAAGAGTCGGGTCGCCTGAGGCGACAGGCATAAATCGGCGTTCGTGAAGTTTAAGTTGAAGGATATCACACGACAATGTTATTTGTGCAAGTCTGTCTGCCGAAATTTTGTTGTATGTCTTTATTACCGCCATACACAAAACGAGAAACGTTGACCGACCGGATCTTGTCAACTCCACTCTCCACTTTCCAAGCTCCACACTTTCCTCAGCAGACCGTATACCCACATGAATCGTATATCTCGGGAGCTATTCCGGTGATCTCACGTACCGCCTCGGCAAGCACACGACATACGGGTGCTTCACTGTGGTAATGCCCGACCTCGATGGTGACAAGACCGTCCTCTGCCGCATCCTCCGCCATGTTATAGCCTGCATCTCCCGTGACGAACGCACCGCACCCGACGTTCAGTGCCGGATATACGAGCTCCTTACCGTCACCGCCGCAGAAAGCGACACGTGTGACGATCTGCGACAGATCCCCACTAACACGTACCGCTGTACATCCGAGCCTCGTCTTCACCTGCTCCGCAAGCTCACGTGCGGTCATCTCGGGAAGCTCGGCAACACGTCCGAGGGTCGGCATATCGGAGTCACCAAAGCTCTCGCACGGCTCAAAGCCGACCGCACGACACAGTGCATCGTTCACGCCGCCCTCTGCCGCATCAAGACGTGTGTGGAAGGACAGCACCGACACGCCGCCGACCAGCGAATCGATGATACGGCGACCGAGCGTCGCACTTGGCGTGACGCTTTTTGCTCCCTTGAAGATCATCGGGTGATGTGTCACGACCGTATCAAAGCCGTTATCTACCGCATAGCGGATGACGGCGTGGGTCGCATCGAGCGTGACAAGCACACGTCTCACCTCCGCTGTAGTGTCGGGGGACGACATTATACCGTCATTGTCCCAGACCGCCGAAAGCGATCTCGGGTATCGTGTGCCGAGCAGATCATATAGTGTCTGTACGTTCATCCTTTTTCCTCCGTTTCACAGGCGGTCACGACAGACGAAAGGTCGGCTTCGACCTCGGTAGTGTCAAGACCGCCCTTTTTCATTCCGTCAAGCTGTGTCCGCAAACGGCGTATCGCCCCTGCCGCGTAGCTTTCAAACAGCGGCTCACGCTTTTCTATGTTCCGCGCACCGAGTATCCGCTCGGCACGTGTCAGCTCACGCACCGTGCCGTCATACATGACGGACAGGCACGTATATAGCTTCCCTGCCGCCTCGCACAGACGTTCGTCCGCTATGGCATATCCGTTCGCGCAAAGGAACGCCCGAAGCTCCGGCGCACACGTCATCGGCTGTAGTATGAGCCGAACGTCCGACCTTTTGGTGTATTCCGACCGTTCGATGATACGTGCGATAAGCTCACCGCCCATTCCGCAGATCACAATGTCACCTACGTTGTCAAGCTCCGGCTGTACTCCGTCAAGACCGTCCGCAAGAACGAAGCGAAGCCTGTCGGTGACACCGTAGCGCATTGCATCAAGCCTTGCGCGCTCGAGCGGTCCCTCGTTTATGTCGGAGACGACCGCACGCTCTATGATACCGTGCTGTATAAGGTATATCGGCAGGTACGCATGGTCTGTTCCGACGTCACATACGACAGTCCCACGGCGCACGAATGAGGCGGCACAGGCAAGACGGTCGTCGAGTGTACAATATTTCTCCATATACTTACAGAAAGAGTCGGGGAGTGCTTCATAAGCCGCTCTCCCCGACCGCTCCTTTTTTATTTCTTGTTCTTGAAGTATTCGTTCAGCTTTTCGATAAGCTCATCGGGGTCTACGCCGTGGACCATGCAAGCCTCCTCGACCGTCTCCATACGGGATACCGGGCATTCGATGCAGTGCATACCGCATTCGAGGAATATCTCGGCAGTATCCTCGTCAAAGTCTACGATATCACCGATTATAGTCTCGTAATTGATCTCCATACCTTTATCTCCTTTATTTACTTTGAAATAATGTTCAGTTTGCCTTCGGCAACTCGATGGGGTCGGGGTAAACGACCTTTTCTATATCCGCACCGAGCGCACGCAGCTTCGAGCATACCTCATCATACCCACGCTCGATAAGATGTATGTCGGATATCTCCGTTTTTCCGTTAGTTGCCAGTGCCGCGATAAGGACAGCCATACCTCCGCGAAGGTCTGTTGCGATGACGGGTGCGGGGGTCAGCGGATGACCTCCCTCTATGACGACGATACGTCCGTCTACCTTTATGTGCGCTCCCATTCTGCGAAGCTCCTCAACGTAACGGAAGCGATTCTCGAATATGCTCTCGTTGATGTAGCTGACTCCGTCCGCGAGACACAGGAGTGCCGACATCTGCGGATGCATATCTGTCGGGAAGCCGGGGTACGGCAGAGTCTTTACGCTCGTCTTGCGCGGCTTTCCGTCGGCAGTTACGTGAACGGCGTCGTCGAATTCCTCGATCTGTGCGCCGGTCTCCTCGAGCTTTGCGGTTATCGACTCAAGATGCTTCGGGATAACGTTGTCTATACGTACCGAGCCGCCCGTTGCCGCCGCCGCGACCATGAACGAGCCTGCCTCGATCATGTCGGGGATTATCGCATACGTGCAGCCGTGAAGCTCCTTTACGCCGCGTATCTTTATAACGTCAGAGCCTGCACCGCTTATCTTCGCGCCGCAGGTGTTGAGGAAGTTCGCGCAATCGACTACGTGAGGCTCCTTTGCCGCGTTGTCGAGTATGGTAGTTCCTTCCGCAGTCGCCGCCGCGATCATAACGTTGATGGTCGCGCCGACACTCTCAACGTCAAAGAAGATGCTCGTTCCGACCGCGCCGCGCTGAGACTCTATCTCAACGTAGCCGCCCTCCGTGTTGACCTTGCCGCCGAGAGCCTCAAAGCCCTTTATGTGCTGGTCTATTGGACGAACACCGAAATTACAGCCGCCGGGAAGTCCGACCTTCGCACGTCCGAAGCGACCGAACTCCGCGCCGAGCAGATAGTACGAGCCGCGTATCCTTCGAACGAGGTCGTAATTCGAACGTCCCGGACCTACGTTCGTGCAGTCTACCTCATACGTGGTACGGTCGAGCATACGTATACGTGCGCCGATGCCGCGCAGTATGTCAAAGGAATGCGCTATATCGCTTATCGCCGGAATATTTTCGAGAATACATTTGCCGCGCACGAGGACGCAGGCATAAATAATCGGAAGAGCCGCATTTTTCGAGCCTGAGATCTCCACTCTTCCGCACAGGGGATTCCCCCCGTTTACAATGATCTTTTCCATAATATTTGTATACCGAGCCTTTCCGGAAAAATGCTCCGAAATGTCGTTTTTTTCGCGCCGACTGTCGCCGTGCTGTGCAAAACGGTACGATATTCCAATGTAAGGTGAGCCTTCGGGCGACCTTTGGGGAACGAATGACCATCTTAGCACTTTATATTATAGCAGTTTATCGTCCGGAATGAAAGAGCTTTTTCAAGGATTTTCATAAATTTCATACATATCGTTGATATCGTACACAAAGCTACAGCTTTCACTCCGATATTTTTGTGTATAATGTACCGTTTATTGCATTATATATAAGCTCTCCGCGTGTATCTGTCGTTATCTGCCAGCATGGGATGAGACAGAAGTTCTCCTCCTCGCCGAAGAAATACAGGGAATAACAGGAGCGTATCGCCTCTATCGTGACGTATTCCTCACTCTCCTCGGCGTCCTTTGACGACGACTGTGACGGAGCATGGGTCGAGAGGTCCTTTTTAACATTAAACAGTATATTCAGTACATCCGCAAGCTGTGCCGAGTAGGAGCTTCCCGGGGTGAAAAAGCACCAAGTTCCGTAGGCTGACGTTACCCTCTCCCCTTCGACCGTGCAGAGCACGAGGTTTCCCGTTATCGCCACACCGTCTATCGTGCGTGAGCAGAGGACGTATTCCACGCCGTCGTATTCCCACAGCTCATCGACCGTCACGTCAACGTCAAGCTCTCCCCTCTCGCCGAACGAACGGCTTCCGTTATCGAGAAACGTCCGCACCGCCTCGACAGACGGGTCGTCCTCGACCGCCTCACGCGCCCTTGCGTAGCTCCGCAGCTCGACGATGCTCGGCGAAAACGTCTCCTCGGTCGCGCTCTCGCAGTAGCGGAACGTGAAGTTTCGCCCGAACTCGCACCTGCTTCCGTTCTCAAGCACGATAAGCTCACCGTTCGGTATAACGAAGCAGTCGCGAACGCTCGAACCGCCGAGCAGTTCCGCAACGGTGCGTGTGTAGTCGTCCGAATCGAACATATAGACCGTGCCGCTCATCCGCTTGTCGGAGATGAGATCTCGGTCGATCATTACTCCGTCACGCGCCATTATCTCGACAAGGTCGTCTATCGCCTCGGACGGAACGTAGTCCGTAACGTAGCGCACACGAACGAGCGTTATCGAAACTATAAGACAGGCGGCAAGCAGGATGACTGCAAGAACTGCCATTATTCGCTTACTCTCCATCTTCACCCTCCAAGGACTCGCTCACAGCCTCCTCCGCCTGCTCCATCGAAAGCTCCGCAGACCACTCGGCAGATACCGCCTCCGAAACATAGTCACTTCGATAGACGAGGCGCACGTCACGTGCGGTACGGTCGAGCCTTGACGCGAACCACCATTCCGTGTACGATATATCTCTTTCCGCAAGGATACGTACCGCTATCGTGTGCAGTCTCGCACTCTCTATCCTGCCGTCACGGAAGGTTACGGTGTACGCCTCGCACTCATCCGCGATAGGGACGTTTCCGACCGCGTACATGAAGCATAACGTCACCTCTCCGTCACTTGACGAGACAGAGCGCAGCAAAAGCTCCGCTTCGCCGCCCGTGTATATATCATCGATACGTTCTATGCTTTCGTAGAGTATTAGTGCCGCCTGAACGTAGTCCCACATGAGACCCTCCTCCGAGGGAGGTGAGCCTGTCAGCTCACGCACGCTCTGACCGTTCTCCGATGACGAGGAGGTATATATAAAGCTCGAATCACGCAGATAAAGTATACCGTGCGTATCGGAATAGCTTCCCGTGCCATCGGTCTCCTCGTGGATACCGAGGAGCTTGTCGGGGTTTATGCCGAGCAGACGAAGCACGGAGTCTCGTGAGGCGATGCTGTTCTGTATTAGAGCGCACGTTCTTTCGGTCATGATGAGGCTTCGGGTCTGCAACGCCTCCGTAAATATCGGCTCGCTCCACGAAAGAGCGTCATATCTGTCCTCATTGAATATAAACTCGGGCATGGAAGACCCATAGGAGCGAACGAAGCGTTCAAGCTCCTCCGTCCCGATCGTGGTCTTCCGACTCGGGATGACGTATCGCCTTACGTCGCCGGCACTGCTTCTGGTAACGAGTATCGCGCCGTTCTCGGTCGAAGGAAGGTAGAAAAGCTCACGTATGCCGCCCAAAAACGTAAGCTCCCCCTCCGGCTCTCCTCCGGCAAACAGTGCGATGATGCCGTCCGGCAGCTCACTGTGATATTTTATATAGACGGAGGTCTCCGCCGAGGTGTAGCCGTTCCAGACCGTGTCCGGCAGAGGCACGACCGAGGTCAGCGCGGTGTGCAGTGTTGGACAGAGAAGCTCGTACAGGTCTGAGACTATGTTCGCGGAAGCGGATATACCCCGTCTCTCACCGTCAAGGGTCACGCCGATAAAGGACGGCAGGAGATATTCGGAAACGTCCGCCTCCTCGTGCCGTGCCTCGTCCGTCAGACCTGCAAGCTCAAAGCCCCCCTCTACCGTGACGTTGCTCCAGCTTATCGCGATTATGGTCGAGACCGTGAGGATACAGAGCAACACAAGAAGAAGAGGGACGGAAAGCTTCAGTCCCCAAGAGCGTAGGATATTTATGACTTTTTTCACTTTTCCTCCTTAGAAAAGAGAACGCCGGGGAGACCTTTTATGTAAAAATCGACCCCCAACCCCACCCAAAACAAGTTGGAGAAATATAAAAAAAACACACAGGGGAGCAACCAAAAAAAACA
>CAYSKU010000053.1:0-13087 GCA_964431775.1 uncultured Ruminococcus sp.
CGGTCAAGCGCTTCAAAATGCGTTGCATTTTGAGGTCGCCACCGGCGACCCGCGCCCCTCTGGACACCTGCATATTTTCCTCGAAAATGGTACCCAAACTATAAAAATGCAGTTTGACACCATTCCTCCGAAAATACAAAACCGCTGTAATCTTCATCCTTGCGAGGATGTAAATTGCACCAGTTTCATTTTTTAAGCATAAGAATTATGCTCAAAGTTGATCTCTGCTGAGGTTTATTCATACTACAGGAGGACTAAATGCAATACAAAATAGCCATCTGTGACGACGAACCGCTACATATTGAAAAAATCCGCAACATTCTTTTAGATGAAGAAACCGATACTTACACCAGTCCTACTGTTCTTCTCAATACTATATTTTCCGGTAAACGGTACGATGTTCTTTTTCTTGACATCATGATGCCGGAAATAGATGGAATATCCCTTGCCCGTGAACTTCGTGAGTTGGATGAAGATATGCTCATCATCTTTATCACAAGCAAAATCGAGTTCATACAAACCGGGTATGAAGTCAAGGCATTCCGGTATTTGCTGAAAGATCAGATCGACACGGGTTTACCGAAAATCTGGAAAGATATTGAGAAGGAACTCTTAGACCGCGCAGATACATATTTCACCTACGATTTTGAGCGTAAAACGTATCGCTATCCCTGCCGCGATGTTCTGTATCTCGAAAGTAATCTTCGCCGCATTATCTTGCATACAAATCGCGATATAGCTGTCTTATACGGGAAACTGGATAATTTCGCTATAAAATATCCCATGTTTGTCCGTATTCACAAGAGCTATCTGGTCAACCGCCGCCACATCCGCACGATTTCTGCAGGTATGGTCGTATTATCCAATGGTGATGTTCTGCCTATCAGCCGTAAATATGCGGATTCGTTGGAGGAATTACGATGATCCTGTTAATCAGTCTGATATTTGATGCGGTTTTGTTGGTAATAAAAGCTGTCCATAATCGAAAAATTACGACATGTCTGCGTTTTTTGTCTATGTCCGTATTGATCAATATATTTGCCTATTATATGATCATTGGATTGACAGAGACGTTTGGATATAATCATTTATTTGCCTTAGTCTGCAGTGTGGCTGCGAAAATATTTGTTTTCTGGCTCTATCTGCAATCGACCGAAGCAGAACACAAGAATGTACCTGTATATCTGCTGACCATTTTGCTGTCGCTCTGTCTCCACGACAATCCGATTTTTGGTCTTATCAGTGGCGTGCTCCTTCTTTTGTTCGTTATATATTCGGAGCATCACGAGCATACAAATTCCACTGAAACTTCCGAGACACGTCCGAAACGTGAAAGCAGCATATACTTGAAAAACATTGAGGACAGTTATCGTAAAAATCGCGCACTTATGCATGACTTAAAAAACCACATCATAGTGCTTAGGTCTCTGGCAGAGAAGAATGAATATGACCAACTGCTTGACTACACGGATTCCATGGCGGAAAAAGTATCCGAAAATCTATTTCCAGTCCATTCAGGCAACACCATTCTTGATGCGATTTTAGCAGACAAATACCACATTGCTCGGCGAAATGGGATTTTTGTAGAATTCCTCACCGTCAGCTACAACGCCGACTTTGACAGTGGTGATTTATGCACTGTTATCGGCAATTTGTTCGATAATGCCATTGCGGAAAACCTCAAGACTTCTCATACTGAAGAACGCCGTATTTCCATATCTATCCGGTCAAATGACAATGAACTTACAGTAGTAATGAAAAATCCTTTGTTTCATGTACTGAAAATAAAGAACGGTCTTCCGGCAAGCGATAAACCGGATCTTGAGCACCATGGAATCGGTCTGAAAAATGTTCGCAGAGTCTGTGATGTATATGACGGTACTCTGTTCTGGGATGATACAGACGGAATCTTCACAATTACTGCTCAACTGAAAATGACACGAAACCCGTAAATTCTTACACGGAACAAAAAAACGAATAAAAATATGTTATACTGAACGCTGTTAGGAGGTATGTTTTATGGAAACCAAACGAAAACATGTAATCCGAAACAGCGTTTTTGCCTTGAAAACCGTCTTTCAATATGCTCCGGTCGTTGCAAGTGTTTATGCATTATTCGCACTGACCAGTTCTGTGTTCACGGTTGTGCAGATTCTGTTTTTGGAAAAATTAGTGAACCATGTGACGGCATATATTGCGGATCCCGCAGACAACCACATGGTGCTTTTATGGGGAATATTGTACGTTGGCTCTCTCATTGCGACACAGCTTTATCAATTTTCCCTCGCCAAATTGGGGCGTTATCTTAACCGAAAATTAACGAAATCCCTATCTCCCGCGATCATAGACAAATTTTCGAAAATCGCCTATCAGTATTATGAAAATGCGGAATTCAAGGATACAATGTCTCGCATGACTGCTAATCCGCAACAGACGATTCACAACACGTTTTTCTCGGTAATATCCTGCATTAGTCAGGTGATGAAACTTGTTGGTATCCTCGGCGTTTTCTTCCGCGCATCTTTTTGGATCGGTATGGGTGCAGCGTTGATCGGTATTCCTATGTCAATTCTTGATTTGCATGCTACAGACAAACAACAGCGGCTTCTGCGGGAAGCTACTTCAGATCAGCGTATGGGTGAGTATCTGCAGGGATTATTTACTGATAAACATTCAGCGTATGAAATCAAGATTTTCCGCGCAAAAGAGCATATCCTTGATATGTGGCACGAAACTACAAAGAAAATTTTTGACCGCTACAGCAGAATTACAAATATTCTATTGAGAACACAAGGTATTGTCTCACTTCTGAAAATTACATATACATCCTTTGCTGTCGTGACCCTTGTACTTGGTTTTCTTTCCGGAAAGATAGAGCTTGGTATTCTTGTTTCGATTCTGAACTCTATCGGAAATTTGTTCTCTATCCTCACAACAACGTCCTATTCTATCTCCACGCTTGGTGCAAGAACTTATGAAATCGGATATTTCAAAGAGTTTCTCGATTTTGAGGAACAGAATCACGGTACAGAATATCTGACTTCCGAGTGTGACATTGTTTTTGAGAATGTTACTTTCCGTTATCCCGGAACAGAACGTGATATTCTCTGCAACCTCAGCTTCCGCATTAAGGCGGGAGAAAAGGTTGCACTGGTCGGTGTAAATGGTGCAGGTAAATCCACTATTGTGGAGCTGCTCTGTGGGCTATATGTCCCGGACGGCGGAAAAATTACCATCGGAGGTAAAGATATAACAACTTTATCTGATGAAGCACATCGGAAAGCGGTTGCTGTGGTATTTCAGGATTTCGGCAGTTATCAGCTTACTCTGCGTGAGAACGTTGCGTTCGGTGACTTATCAAAAATGAATTCTGATACAGACCTCAAGCAGGCATTGTCCCTTGCCGGAGGCGATCAGATTTCCGAGAATGGTCTCGATATCCCACTCGGACGCTTGGATGAAAATGGAGTGGATTTGTCGAAAGGACAATGGCAGAGAATCGCCGTTGCAAGAGCCTTTTTATCCGAAGCTGACTTTATAATTCTTGATGAACCCACTGCCTCTCTCGATCCGATTGCCGAAAGCAAATTGTATGAGTCTTTCGCATCTGTACTGGAAAAGCGCGGCAGTATCCTGATTTCTCACCGTCTGGCATCTGCGAAACTGGCAGAGCGGATTATCGTTATTGAAGGCGGCGAAGTTATCGAGAGCGGAAGTCATGAGGAATTGATGAAAAACGGTGGTTTGTATTCCGTCATGTATGAAGAACAAAGTGGGTGGTACAAGGAGGCGAGCAAATGAAAAGAGCGGTTAAAAACGAAAAATCGAACCTGCGGTATTTTGCTCGGGTGAAGAAAGACTTATATACCATCATGCCGGTTGAAATCACGATTGTACTGATTTTCGAAGTCCTGTATGCCGCCATTGCTTTTGTTCAGGTATATGTGACAGCGGCGTTATTTGATACAGCCGGAGATTATCTGAACGGGACAGCAACAAGAACGGAATTCCTGTTTGATAGCGGTATTTTTATACTCTTATTTGCGCTGCCGTTGCTTCTTGGACTGATAGAAAAGCCTATTACGGATATACGCATTTTTACAAAGCACCATAATCTGATACATCGTCTGCATGCCCGTGCTGTATCCATGCCGCTTGTGCGATTTGAAGATCCGGAATTCCATAACGAAATCTGGCGTGCAAAATTGTGTGTGTATAACTGCGGTCTGCTAAACTATTTTTACGGCTTTACAGATTTCGTACCTAATATCGTCCGTTTCGTCGGAACCGTTGGCGTGATAGCATCTTATGATGTGCGGTTTATTCCACTTGCGTTTTTAAGCGTTGTCCCTGCTTTCATCTCCAAATGGATATATAACCGCGAACTATACGTCATGAAACGAGAACAGACACCTATGGCACGCCGCCGCGACTATTTATGGGGTGTCCTAACTGGAAAAGATACTGTCAAAGAACTGCGGACGATGCAGACAGAAAACTATATCAAAGAACAATGGACATCTGCAAGAGATGAAGTATTGGAACAAGATTTTGCTTTTGCTATGAAAAGCTCCAATGTATTTCTGTTCTGTGATTTGTTCCGGTTGCTCGGATTTGCCGCAAGTATTGCACTGTCCGTGTATTTTGCAGGTCGTGGAATCATATCTGTCGGACAGTTTGCCGCGTGTATTTCTGCGTTTGGTGCGATGCAGTTCATGACGGAACAGCTTATAGGTATGGTGACAGAACAGAATAAAAAAGCTGATTTTGCAGGCGATTTTTATGATTTCTTTGACAACGCAACAGAAACAGAAGGCGATAAACCATTCGGCGGATTTAAGAAAGACATCGCTGTTAAAAATGTTTCTTTTGCTTATCCGACCGGAAACTCTGATGTTCTTCATGATGTATCGTTTACTATTCATAAAGGTGAGCGTGTGGTCATCGTCGGTGAAAACGGTTCAGGTAAAACGACCCTTTCAAAAATCATATCAGGCGTATATGAACCGAAATCCGGTGAAATTCTATATGATGGAAATGACATCAAAACCTTCGAGCGCGGCAGTTTTTACCGTGGATTTTCTGTAATCTCGCAGGATTTTGTGAAATATCAATTTACCATGCGCGAGAACATCGGCATGAGTACTCCGAATCAAATCCACAACGACGAAAAGCTAATGCAGAGTGCGAAATCCGCAAATGTGGAACCCATCATCCGCAGAATCGGCGGACTCGACACACAGCTTGGACGGGAATTCGATGGTGTGGAACTATCCGGCGGTGAATGGCAGAAAGTCGCTATTGCGCGCGGACTTAACAAAGATGCAGACATCATCATTCTTGATGAACCGACCTCTGCACTTGACCCTTTGGTGGAATACGATATTCTGAAAAAATTCATTGATCTGACCGAGGGAAAGACATCGGTGATCATTTCTCACCGTGTAGGTCTGTGTCGGTTTGCAGATCGGATAATTGTGATGCAGGATGGACGAGTCGTGGGTAATGGCTCACATGAGGAACTTCTGCAGAACAATGCTGAGTATACCCGTATCTGGAATGAACAAGCTAAATGGTATGCAGAATAAATAGAAAAATCGCTCGCACCGACAGATTTTACTCTACCGATGCGGGCAATTTTCATTCAGTCAAGTCATCTATACTCTGTTGCATCCTTCAGATATTTTTCCGGATCGACGTTCAAAATAAGGTCAGCATATTCAAGCGGCGCATTGTAGATCAGATAATCAAGCTCTGACCTCCTTATATCATGCCGAAGTGCTTCAATGCCTCCTTGATCGCTTTTTCTTTATCCGCTGGGCATTGGGGCTGTTTAGCGTCCTCAGACTTCGGCTTATTATAATTCTCTCGCTCGATGATACCGCACTGCTGTTTTACCTGTGCGATATACAAACTGCTGACTTTTAAGCCGTTATGCTCCAGCACATAATCTTTGATTTCTTGGTAGGTAGCTTTCTTCTCCGCATCGGTCAAATCCAGCTCGTCCATATCCAAGTTTATCTCGATATGTTGCTTTGCATTTAGTTTGGACAATAAACATACCGTCTCGACATGTACCGTTCCCGGGAACATATCCACCGGCTGTATACGACCCACACGGTAGCCCGACCGCTTCAGCTGCTCGAGGTCACGCGCCAGTGTCTCGGGATCGCACGATATGTACACGAGCCGCTCCGGCGAGAGCCTTCGAAGAAGGTCGATGAAACGCTTGTCACAGCCGGCACGCGGCGGATCCGCGAAAACTACGTCATAATGCTTGCCGGACAGCTCACGTGTCACCGCCGCGTCACTTCCGCAGAAGTACCGCGCCTCCGGCAGACCGTTCCTTCGTGCGTTCTCACGTGCATTCTTTATCGCCTCCTCGTTTACGTCAAAGCCCGTGAGAGATCGACAGCCGTGCTGCGCCGCGATGATCCCGACCGTACCGATACCGCAGTAGGCATCGAGAATGTCGTCTGTCTCACGTAGCTCTGCAAGCTCGGCGGCAGTACGATAGAGCAGCTCTGTCGAGGTGGGATTTATCTGATAGAACGCCCGAGCGGAGATGTCGAACCGACAGCCGCACAGCTCGTCCGTGATGTAGCCGTCACCGTACAGCACGGTCTCCTTGCTTCCGAGCCAGAGAGGTGTGTCAGTGTCGTTTATTATCTGCGAGACACTTCGTATGTCGGGACAACGCTTCGCAAGCTCTGCCGCAAATTCGACCGCACGGGGAAACCGCTCCGCCGACGTGACGAGCGCACACACTATCTCACCGGTCGAACGCGCACGACGTGCCATAACGTGGCGTAGGATGCCGCGCCGTCCGTCATATACCGTGACTCCGTATCGATCGAGCATACGCCGAACGGTGTGACATACCGCAGATGCACCCTCGTCCTCCATCAGACAACGGTCAACGTGGACGATACCTCCGTCGGACGAACGGTACAGACCGTACCTCACACGCTCACCGTTCCTGCAAAACAGGTACTGTACCTTGTTACGATAATGTGTCGGCATAGGGGAGGAAAGTATCTCTTCAACGTGACCGTACCTGCCGAGAAGTGCGATCTCCTTTTTCATCTTCATCGAAAGCTCACGCTCGTAGGTGAGGTTCAGCGTCTGACACGCACCGCATTTTCCCGCGAGACTGCATTCACGCTTCGCTGTCATCTGATCTGTCGTCATTTTATACTCCGAAAATATATTTTCTACGCTAGTGCTAATTATACTACAATTCTGCGCGAAAATCTACCCTAATGTTATTGGTGTAAACCTGGTCTACAGATCGCTCCCATCCCTCCTAATATCCCACACGTGCGACGAACGATAGGTCTGACATATTCATAACGAGTAAACAGTCGCTCGTAACGATGTATATGTACTCCCCAACGTACAGACCGCGTGAATCACCGCTCCACTTCATGTCGTCCGACTCCACACGACTGCGCTCAAAAAAGCCGCCGTCACCGTAGCCGTAGATAACGTAGCCGCCGTCTATCGGGAAGCCGATCAGCTCATGCTCAGCCGAGATGAGTATCGCACGTGGATCGCCGAGTGCCTCGGAATACGAAAAATCAAGCGAGAGCTTATCCTTTTCCGTTACGTCATACGGATCGCTTACGTCAAACATGGATAGCTTCATGCCAAGGGTGCGCCCCGTGTCCTCGTTTGCATCCATGCCGAGACCAAACAGCAGACCGTCAGAGTACGGATGCAGATACTCCGAAAAGCCCGGTATCTTTAGGCTGCTCATCAGCTTCGGCGCACCGGGGTCTGACAGATCGACCGCAAACAGCGGATCTACCTGACGGAACGTCACAAAGTAGCCAACGTCCCCCGAGAAGCGGACGGAATATACACGCTCATCCTCCGCAAGCCCCGAAAGCTCACCGAGCAGCTCAAGATCGCTGTCGAATACATATAGACCGCTCGTCCGCGGAATGCTCTCGTACTGTGTGTTCGAAAAGCCCATAGCCTCGTCCGTGTAGACGGTGCGTTCACTCTGCCGGTAGGTCGTCACGATACGAAGAGTGTCGGCGTGTTCGTCAAGCGCGAACCTGTTTATCGGCTGACCGTTCACCGTTCCGAGCGCGACAACGGTCATACTGTCGGTAAGATCGAGCTTCAATATCTCCGTGCGATAGCCGGAGACATATCTCTCGACATCGTATACGCTCTCCGTGTATCGATCGGTAAGCTCCTCCGAGCAGTAGCTCTTCGTCAGATACAGATGCTCGTCTGTCATGTATACTATGTCACCGTAGCCGAGGACAGCCTTTTCGCAGTCGCGGATATACGAGCGCATGGAATAGGAGCAGATGACGGAATAGCTGCTCGAATGAAGACAGTCGGGATAGACTATCCTCGACGGAGAGATGAAGCTCTGCTTGTCCCCCTCGTACAGACATGGGATATAGCTGTCGTAATCGTCTCGTTCAAGATCGTAGGGGACGGAATACTGAGTGATCAGAAAGATGTTTCCGTCTGTCATACGGCTTGCAAGATAGCTGCCCTCCTGACCGAAGCCGCCCTTTCTTATAGGGTCGGTCGGATCCGATACGTCATAGAACTCAACGAGGGTTGAATAGTCGCTCGAATACGAGGAGTAATTTTCGTACCACTCGTAATTGTCGAGTACCACTGCAAGAGTGTCCTCGAAAATATACAGCTCCTTGGCGTTTTGAGTCTTACTGTGGTAGAAGCTGCTGTCCTTTTCGGTATATCTCCCCTCCGCAACGACCGTCGAGGAGAGCTTTTCGGAGGTCGCACCGTCTGCGGACAAAATGATAAGCTCGTTGTCGCGCAGAACGTAGATATACTCTCCGTCCGTCTTTACGATGTCACCCTCGTCAACGTCCTCGACCTGCGTGTTCGTCTTCGAGTACTCGGCGGCGGTCGCCGACGGCTCACTCGCCACGTAGTCATCTGCCGGGATATCCTCCTCGATAAAGACCTCCGCTTCGTCGATGGCGATCCCAATATTATCGAACGTAAGCTTCGACTTCGTCAGTCTGTCGTAGACCTGTATATACTCCTTCGGAACGTGCATGACGACCTTGTTTTCTTCCTCGTCACCTGCGTCCGCGCCGGACATAGCATCCGCGCCGGACATAACATCCGCAGTAGTGTCCGCATCGTCCGTTGCCGTGTCTGCCTCCTCGTTTGCGGCGGTAATGACGTCCGCGCCTGTACCCTCGTCTGTTCCGACCTTTGTTTCGTTATCCGTTTCGATATCCGACTCCGTCTCATTGTCGTTCTCGACCTCCGAGACTTCGACCGCAGTCGTAAGGGGCGGCGCGGACTGAGCCTCCGTCTGAGACTCCGTCTCATGCGTCTCGTCTGTCTCGACCGCGCAGGACGATAGTACCAGCAGAGCGGCGAGGATAGCCGCGAGCTTTTTCTTCATTGATATCTCCTCCTGTATCGTTATGTGTGCTTACGTCTGTGTATCATTTGCTGTGTGTTAGACGACCGTATGCGCTCGTTTGTTCCGAAAAATAAACAAAAAAGTAAGGTGCGGTGTACGCTTTCACGTACTGCCGCACCTTACCGTGTCATCCTCGTGGGTCATCTTACGCCCTCAGCTTCAAGTACGCCGATGACCGCCTGTCGCCTCAGGCGACTTTGTATGCCGGATCTGCATAAATGATATTGTCGTGGGTCATCTTACGACCTCAGCTTCAAGTGCGCCGAAGACTGCCTGTCGGCTCAGCCGACCCGATGGCGGCTTCGATGGCTTGGGCGAGCTGATCGGCACAGGAGGTGGCACGAGGTCCGCAGGTGTTTCCGCGAAGCGTGGCAGCTACCTCACGAGCGTCCTTTCCCTCAACGAGACGACCTATAGCCTTGAGGTTGCCGTTACAGCCTCCCGTAAAGACGACATTGTGGAGCTTGCCGTTCTCAAGCTCGAACGTTATTGCAGAGGAGCAGGTCCCCTTTGTACGATACGTGTATTGCATTTTTTGTTCCTTTCTTGTTAGGGCGTGTTTGAAAAAAGTCAATACGCACATATAGCGGAGCTTTTTGCGCTATACTTCAGAATTTCCCCTTGAAATACGTGCGTATTCCTGCGGAAAAATTCTTCGTCTATCACAAAGATCTCTCGCTCCCGTACATATCTCCTTATTTTTCAAACAGCACCTAAGCCTTTCTCTTTATCCCTCACCGCCGCCTTCCGTGACGACCTCCGACATATCACCGGACTCATCGATCTGATCTGTTTGGTCGGAGCCTGCCGAAACGCTCGAGATACGGACGTTTGCGGAGTCGGTCGTTACGGTGAAGCGCGGATCGTCCGCGTTCTGCGTGGTGTGCGAGTACGGACTGCTCTCGGGGATACCGTCGATATGTACAGTCCCCGAGATCGTGTCAACGGAGAGCTTTACGGACTCCGTCTTTTTAACGGTCTCGATGTCAACACTGCCGGAGCTGCACGTGATGTTCGTCTCGGCAGAGCAGCGATAGACGTTCGCATCCATGTTCAGCTCGTGCGCGTTTACGTTCAGACGTGCCACCATCGCGGTATTCATGCCAAGCGTGACCGAGCGTGCCGGAGAGTCGGATTCACCCGAGTTGATGTTGAAGCTCGAGGAGGTCTTTAGTCCGGTCGTCGTGATGTCCGCATTCTTTACGTTGATGTTGTAATCTGTGGAGGAGGACATACTTTCGATATTCAGAGTGCAGCTGTCAGCCTGAATGTCAAAGATCTTTATCTCCTTGTCACTCGTCAGATACAGATTTATGATACGCTTCGTGTCGGCAGGCTGCTTCTGATCCTTTGCGAAATTCAGTATGTAGCGCATACCCTTGAAGGTGAAGCCGTTCTCCCAGAATTTCAGCATGGAGGTTATGTCGGGTATCTCGGAAAAGCTGAGTACGCGATTTGCCGCCGACAGATTGTAGTAGTTTTCGCGGAAGTTGACGAATTCGATGCACGACTTGTCACTCCGTCCGATTATGTTTATCTCCGCATCCGAAACGATCAGCTCTATCTTCGAAAGCTCCGAATCCGTCAGATCGACCGTGTTTACCAGTCCGTCTTCACGTGTCTCGGAGAAGAGAAGCTCACCGTTTGCGTTAGCCATGTTCTGTGCGATCATACAGGTGACGAGACCGAGTATGATGAGAAGCACCGCAATTATCAGAGAAACTATCGAGGTGGGTCTCATAGCTTATAGCACTCCCTTCTGACAACAAAGAATAGATTTTTGAGCTTGCCGCAGACGAAGCCGAGCAGGTCGGCAAGACGTGCGATCACCCACGGCAGGAAGCGTATGGCGATGTTGTATAGAAGGATCGATACGAGCAGTACAGCCCCTGCGACCATGATACCGAGACCTATCTCGTATATACCTGCCGACAGGAACGAGAACAGCTGCGTTATGCCGAATACGATACCGACGAGCGAGACACCGGCACCGCAGGCGGCAACAGCTATAAGCACGACGATCAGTCCTACGATCAGTCCGGCAAGACCGGCAAACAGCGCACCGAACGCACCGAACAGCACGACCGCCAGCGCAAGCGTTATCGGGAGCGTCAAAAACAGCCCGACCCAGAAGGTCAGCATACCGCGAGTCGTAACATCACTGCCCGGCTCGTAGGAGTAATATTCGTCATCCTCCTCGGGAAGCTCGAGCTTGCGGCGCGGCGGCTGCTGTACGACGTTCTGCGCTTTCTGCGGTCTGCTCTGCTGCATATCCTGCCTCGGCACGACCTGCCTCGGTCGTTGCGGAGACGCAGACTGCTGACGGCGTTCGGGGGTCGGTCTTGCTCCGGCTGAGCCTTGTGGGTTCGCCTGACGAGCTTGTGGGGACTGCGGTACGGACTCGGAACGAGAAGACTGCACGGCGTTTCGCGTGTTTTTTCTCAGAATGACTGAGATGCTGTCGGCAAGCTGCTCTATCTCACTGCCCGACCTGATAGCCTCGATCTCGGACAGATCGTCGCTCGTAAACGTGCGTTGAAGATTTGACACGTGCTTTTTCGCAGTCTCTGCGGGGATACCTCGTGCCGTTAGAGCCGACTCCAGCTCTCTCATGAAAATATTCAATTCCATCCGTGGGATTCACCTCTCTTTTGGAATTTTTTCTGTGGATTTTTTCTGCACGGTATGCTATAATACCGTGTGTGTGGAACTCAGTGCATAGACATGGGATAAGCCCCCATTTTATGACCTTTTCTATATTCTATCAAAAAACCGAGGAATAATCAATATGAGAATGAGAAAAAAACGTCACGGAAATGAAAGACTTCTCGCGCTTTCTTCACTTTTGTACCCCGAGCCGTCAGAAAAGTGGAGCTTTCCCGAGGAGGTCTTCGGAAACGACAGACCGCTGAAGCTGGAGATCGGGTGCGGAAAGGGAGATTTTATCACCGCGCTGTCCGAAAGGGATACGGAATACAACTATATCGCGCTCGAGCGCGTAGCAGACGTTGCGGTCTGTGCCGTTGAAAAGTACGCTTCGAGACGGGGACTCGGTGCGCTCGGCGCGAACGGCGGCTGGCAGACTCCGGACGGCACTCTCTACAAGAACGGTGATATATGGGACATCCCGAGTGAGCTTCGCGGAAACGTCCGCTTCATCGTCGGTGAAGCGAACGAGGTCATAGCACGTATGCCGGACTCGTCGCTCTCGGGCATCATCGCGAATTTCAGCGATCCGTGGTCGCGCAAGTGTACCTACGAGAAGCGGAGGCTCACGCATCCGGCATATCTCGAGAACTACCGCCGTGTACTAACGAAGGACGGCAGCTTCTCCTTCAAGACCGATGACGACACGCTGTTTGACTATACTGTTGAGATGCTCCCGACCTGCGGCTTTGAGATAGTCTTTTTGACCCGCGATCTTCACGCCTCCGAGCGTGCGGCAAGCAACATCGTCACCGAATACGAGCGCAACTTTACCGAAAAAGGCATCAACATAAAAATGCTCGAAGCCCGCCCTACCGCCTGAGGCGGCGCACAGTCATCGGGTCGGCTGAGCCGACAGGCATGAATCGGGTCGGCTGAGCCGACAGGCATGAATCGGCGTTCGTGAAGTTTAAGTTGGAAGATATCCCACGACAATATCATTTGTGC
>CAYSKU010000054.1:0-13028 GCA_964431775.1 uncultured Ruminococcus sp.
AATAACATTGTCGTGGGTCATCTTTCGATCTCGGCTTCACGAACGCCGATGCCTGTTTGCGGTCTCAGACCGCCGCCGATGACTGCCTGTCGCCTCAGGCGACCTGTCAGCAGACCAAACCTGCACCAATAACATTGTCGTGGGTCATCTTTCGATCTCGGCTTCACGAACGCCGATGCCTGTTTGCGGTCTCAGACCGCCGCCGATGTCTGCTCGGCGGCTCAGCCGACCTGTCAGCAGACCAGACCTGCACCAATTATATTGTCGTGGGATATCTTTCGATCTCGGCTTCACGAACGCCGATTCATGCCTGTCGGCTCAGGCGACCGCCGGAAATTCCGTTGAGGTATTCGGTGGGGTCAAAGGGGTCGAGGGGAGAATCCTTTCGCAGATACAGCGGATGATGCGGATGACCGCCGTTTTTGGAGCGTTTACCGCAGGTGAACCAGCTTGCGTTGTAGCGTTCGCCGAGCGCGACCATATCGCGCATACAGTCACAAAGGTACGGTCGGGTATTGACGAGCGTACCCCACGCCGCCCAGACCGACGGTCTTTCGGGGAGTGACAGAGACAGCACGTACTCGAACGCCGCCATATTCTCGCGGTGCAGTGCGGAGTTGAACGAGGTCTCCATATGCTTTGGGTCTGTGGCACGTTGTGCGTAGACGTTGAACATGATGAAGCTGTCGTAGCCGTTCGAGTGCGCGATACGCTCGACCGATCTCAGCGTATTGTCGAGTGCGTTCGGCGCGGCGGTCGAGGGATTTATCCCTATCGCGATGAGCGGACGAGAGCCCTTCGTCCCGAGTATGTATCGGTATTCGGTATAAAAATCGGGGACGTAGAGCCAGTGTGACGTATCGTATCCGGCTTCGAGGCTGTTTGCCGCCTCGTATCTGCATAAAGCCTTGTCAAACGGCAGTATCATAAGTGAGCCTGTCGAGGATATCGGAATATGTGCCATGTAGTTTTCTCCGTTTCGTAATGATCTTGATCTGCTCCTACATTATACTACACCTCCCCCCGTTTGTCCACCGTCGGCGGCGTGACGCCGCAGACAGTCATCGGCGTTCGTGAAGTTGGGATCGAAAGATAACCCACGACAATATTATTTGTGCAGGTCGGCTGAGCCGACAGACAGTCATCGGTGTTCGTGAAGTTGGGATCGAAAGATAACCCACGACAATATTATTTGGTGCAAATTTGGTCTGCTGACGGCTCGTTTTGTCGTATTCGTTCGTGACAGTTACACGTGTAAAAGGCTCCCTCCGGGAGGGAGCTGTCGCGGTCGCCATTTATGGCGACGATGGCGACTGAAGGAGAATGCGCTATAATAGATTTGCACATATAACATTGTCGTGGGATATCTTTCAGCCTAAACTGAAAGTGCGCCGATGCCTGTCCGGCGGCTCAGCCGACCTCAGGCTGCCCTGTGATGGGAAGGTGAAAGTTTGACGAAAATAAACTGTGGGGCATTGACTTGTTTCCGGTTTTAAAGTATAATTTTCTTGAGATATATCAGAAGGAGGCTTGACATTATGATCGAACCAAACGATCCGTATTCCGTAGACCCTACCGATACCGATAACCAAAGCTCCGTAGATCCCCGACCCGCGCCCACACCCACACCCACGCCAACGTCCGCACCGCCGAGCGTACCTCTCGTTGCGTGCTACGAGCTTACCAAAAGCTACGTCGGTCATCCTGCCCTGAACGGCATAGATCTCGAGCTGCCGCAGGGACAGATCATCGGTCTGCTCGGTCCGAACGGCAGCGGCAAGACGACCCTCGTGAAGATACTCGCCGGTCTCCTACAGCCGACCTCCGGTACGGCACTCATCGACGGCAGAAAGCCCGACCTACTGACCAAGGCGCACGTTGCGTATCTGCCCGACCGAACGTACCTCGAGCCGCATATGCGCGTTTCCGACTGCCTGAAGCTGTTCTCGGATTTCTACACCGACTTCGACCTCGTCCGCGCACACGAGCTGCTCTCCGTCCTTAACATCTCTCTCGATGCAAGGCTCAAGTCCCTCTCAAAGGGTACTCGCGAAAAGGTGCAGCTCATCCTCGTCATGGCACGTCACGCAAGGCTCTACCTGCTCGACGAGCCGATCGGCGGTGTCGATCCGGCGGCGCGTGACTTCATCCTCGGCACTATACTAAAGGGGCGCGACCCGAACGCGACCGTGCTTCTGTCAACGCACCTCATCAGCGATGTTGAGAGCGTGCTTGACGGCTTCGTATTCATGAACGAGGGGCGCATCCTCGCAAGCGGAGCTGTGAACGAGGCGCGTGACCGCTACGGCAAAACGCTCGATGAGCTGTTCAGGGAGGTATTCAGATGTTTCTAAAGCTGTTCAGAAAAGACTTCAGGTCCTCCGCACGCTTCGGCGTGCCGATACTTATAGCGATAGCGGCGGCTGCGATACTCGGCTGTATCGGCGCGGCAACGACTGTCGGCAGTGCCGGCAACGAAGCCACCTTTGAGATAACGACCAACGCACCTCTTGAGGAGACTCTCATGTTCTTCTCGATGGGCGGCGTATTTTTAGTGGCACTCGCGCTCATGGCGGCGGCGGTCGTCATGACGGTCATGCTGTTTGTCGGGTACTACAGAAGCACGGTCTTCGATGAAGCGTACCTGACCTTCACGCTTCCTGTAACGCCCACGCAGATACTTCTGTCAAAGCTGGCGAACACGGCGGTATGGCTCGTGCTGTGTCTGCTCGCGCTTTTTGCGGCAGGCTCTGCCATTCTCGGTGTCGGTGTGACGAGCGCAGGGGTAGGGGAGGACGTTCGTTCCGTCTTCGGTGAGCTGTTCTCGTTCCTGTACTCGGCGTTTGACGGAGCAGGTACGCTCGTACTGCTGTGTCTGCACGGCGTAGTCTCCGCGCTGTCGTCCTGTCTGATGCTGTTCATGGCGATAACCTTTGGCTCGTCGATAGTGCAGAAGCACAAGGCACTTGCGGCGGTCGGCATGATCGTTCTGATAAACGCGGTCATGGACGCGGTCACGGGTGTGATGAAGAGCATCCTTATCGGGAGCTTCACGTTCCGCGCACTTCTCGACGAGGGTGCGGCTAACATACAGGCACTGCTCGTTTCCGAGACGATACTCTACGCCTCTCTTGCCGTGATCTATTTCCTCATCACACGTTTCATCCTCTCCCGCCACCTCAACCTCGACTAGGTCGCCTGAGGCGACAGGCGGTCATCGGCGTACTTTCAGTTTAAGTTGAAAGACATCCCACGACAATATTATTTGGTGCAGTCATCGGCGTTAGTTCGGTTTAGATCGGAAGACATCCCACGACAATATTATTTGGTGCAGGTTTGGTCTGCTGACTTTATGTAAAGTCTAAACTTTACGTTTTAGCGGTCGCCACCTGTGGCGACGCACGGACATGGGGAATACCGAGGGTAGAGTTACTTCACCATCGTGGGTTATCTTTGAATTTCGACCGGAATAACGCCGACTATGCCTGTCGGCTCAGCCGACCCGATGACTGTTCGGCGGCTTAGCCGCCCAAAATTACACAGGAAATGATGGTATTGATGAAAAATATAACGCTTATATTAACATTACTTCTGCTTTGCTCGTCACTCGCCGCTTGCACCGCAAGGGCGGATATAGATACATCTCCGACTACCCTCGAAAGCTATTCCTCAGCCTCCTCCGCTACCGCGTTGACCGTCACCGAGGGCGGCTCGTACCGCCTCGCCGGTGACTACGACGGTATGATCGTCGTCGATGTCGGAGCTGCGGAGGTCGAGCTCATCCTCGACGGTGCGCGGATATCCGCAAACGGTAAGGCGGCTGTCAATATCCGCAGTGCCGACCGCGTGACCCTCACCCTCGCCGACGGAAGCGAAAATTCCCTCGTCGGCAAAAGGGGTATCTACTCCGCGTCACCTCTCGTCCTCTGCGGTGACGGCTCTCTCGACATTACCGCCACCGACAGCCACGGTATCTCCGCAAAGGCTGACCTGACTGTGGCTTCCGGCAGCTACACCATAGCCTCAAAAAAGGACGGTATCCATATATCGAGCGATACGTCCGAGCTCTCGTTCCTCGCCACGGGCGGTACGTTCGATATCACCTCCGACGGTGACGGTATCTCCTCCTCGGGAGCTATGTGCATCGATGACGGTACCTTCAGCATCGTCTCGGGAGGCGGTATCGCCAACGCAGTCGAGCATACCGAGGACTTCGGTGGGCGCGGCTTCTTCGGCGGTCTCGCAAGCGGTGTGTCCGGCTTCCTCGACGGTATATCCTCCGCTGTCACGGAAGGCTCTCTCCAAACGAGCTTTAAGTCCGTCAAGGCTGACGGCGATATTACGATAAACGGCGGTACGTTCACGCTCGAATCGGCAGAGGATACCATACATTCCGATTCCTCGATCACCGTGAACGGCGGCAGCTATACCCTGACCTCGGGGGATGATGCGATCCACGCCGACCTCTCCCTCGTCATAAACGACTGTACCCTCTGCGTTACCACCTCATATGAGGGTATCGAAGCCAAAACGATAGACGTAAACGGCGGGACTCTCGATATACGCTCCTCCGATGACGGCTTCAATGCCTCGGGCGGCACGTCTCTCGGCTTTGACCCGATGGCGGCAGAGGAGGGCGTGTACCTACGCTTCTGCGGCGGCGTCATCCTCGTTGATGCGGACGGTGACGGAGTCGATTCGAACGGTGAGCTTATCGTTGACGGCGGTGAGCTGTACGTTGCCGGCCCGTCAGACGGCGCGAACGGCGCGATAGACTACGGCAGTGAAGCGGTCGTAAACGGCGGTATCGTCATCGCGGTCGGCGACTCGGGAATGGCTGAAACGTTCGGCAGCAGCTCGACACAGGGCTCGATAATGGTAGATACAGGTACGCAGTCGGGCGGCACGGTCACGCTTGCCGATGAGGACGGAAACGTCATATTGTCAAGAACGTTCGACAAGAGCTTTTCGAATGTCGTTATCTCCTGTCCCGAGATAACGGACGGCGCGACGTTCACGCTGACCGTCGGAGACTACACGGAGGTCATCACGATGGACGGACTGCAATACGGAAGCGGCGGCGGTATGCATGGCGGCTTCTTCGGGAATATCTTCGGCGGCGGCAAAAAGGATCGTGGGGACATGGGCGACCGTGGCGACCGCAGTGAGCGCGGAGATATGCCCGAGATGCCGGATATGCCGGAGGGAAACGTTCCGCCGGAGATTCCGGAGGGAAACGTTCCACCGGAGCTACCCGAAGGAAACGTTCCGCCGGAGATGCCGGAGGGAGGTATGCCACCGGAGATGCCGTGAGGTGTCGGCTGAAATTTTGTCTGTGCAGACCGCTTGTGGTCTATAGGACGTTTGTCCTTGGCAGACTGCAATTAAAGGGAAAAAAGTAGGGAACGCCTCGGCATTCCCTTTTATGTAAAATTACGTAAAGTTTAGACTTTACGAGCCGTTGGCAGACCAATTCTGCACAAATAATATTGTCGTGTGATATCTCTCAACCTCGGCTTCACAAACGCCGACTATGCCTGTCGGCTCAGCCGACCCGATGACTGTTCGCGGTCTCAGACCGCCGCGCTCTCCTTCCACCGCTAACGCGGTCCCCCTCCCTCCCGGAGGGAGGCTCATTCATGTGCAACCAAGGCTAACGTCAACATACTACGTGAGGTATTCTCTCCGTCCGTTCGCAAAAACGTGTGCAACAAACTATATTACCAACTGACGTCACCCCAACTCGTAGGTATATACGTCCTGACTTTAACGTCTCGACGGTATTCTCAACTATTTAACTGTACGAGAGGGAGAGTCCCGAGAGGGAACGTCTCGGGTCGCCGAGAGTCAAGGGAGGCTCGCGAATTGAGACTCCCTTGCGCGCGCCCCTCGCAGGGGCATAAGATCTTGGAAACGCTTGCGTTTCCTTCCTTATAAAATTACGTAAAGTTTAGACTTTACGAGCCGTCGGCAGACCAATTCTGCACAAATAATATTGTCGTGTGATATCTCTCAACCTCGGCTTCACAAACGCCGACTATGCCTGTCGGCTCAGCCGACCCGACCGTTAGTTTATCCTAAATAATGTGTAGTCGGAGGACATCGCGGTATCTGAGGCTGTCACGACGACGCGGAACGTCTTCGTGATGTCCTGCGGTACGATAAGAGTGAACTCGCAGACCTTCGCGGTGGAATTCGCGCCAATGCTTCCGTATTCGCCCTCGCAGAGCTTTAGCTCACGTCCGTCCTCGTATACGAGAGTCACAACGAACGTCCCACCCTCCTTCTCGTGCGGTGCATCGTTCAGTGACCACAGCTCGACCGCTACCTCGTCTCCAACGTTGTGACGGAGCTTGTAGAACTTCGCCGAGAGCATCGTGTCTCGCAGTGCCTCACGTATCGTAGCATACGTAGGTCTCTTGAGGTCGGGATACATCAGCACCGAGTTGTTCGCAAAGCAGGGCCACGGCTCGTTATAGCACCAGTTGACCGCCATCGAGGTGTACGGGAACTTGCGCCGCGCCTCCTCGAACATCGCCTTGTAGCTGCAAGCCTGTATGAACTGCCCCCTCTCGCAATTCTCCTCGAGAGTGCCGAGTGAGCCGTAGAACGCCTCGATCTCGTGAAGCCTGAACCACGTGTCCTTCGGAAAATGCGCGCCGACTGCGTGATGCGCCTCCCAGACTGTACCCTTTTCCATGGGCTGTGCAAGGTCTTCCTCTGTCGCGTAGCTCCTTATATAGTCGTAGGATGCCGGACCGGGTGCGCCAAACTCCGTGTACGCCGTGCGGAACTCATCTATAAAGTCGCTGACCGCCTCACGGTCTGTCTCGTCATCGGTTATGCTGGTGTACGGTCCGTGACCCATGCCGTAGAGGGGCGAGGTCATGATGAACGGTGTGCCGCGGTCGAGGTCGTAGGTCAGCTTGTCGAGCAGACGGAGTGCGTGAGACTGATTCGTCATTCCCGACCATGCGTTGAACAGCTCGTTGCCGCCGCACCAGAGAACGACCGCCGGATGCGAACGAAGTCTCTTTATGATGCTCGTCGCCTCCGTCTCGAGAACGGACAGATAATGTGCATCGTCCGGATAGTTGTTGCAGGCAAGAGTGAATTCCTGCCATACCATGATACCGTAGCGGTCACACGCCTCAAAGAACACCTCACGCTGTACAGGCGAGCCGCCCCACATACGGAAGATGTTCATGTTCGCCTCTGCGGCATAGCGGACGAGGGTCTCGTAGCGTTCGTCCGTCAGCTTCGAGAAGAATATGTCGGGACTTACGAGGTTCGAACCCTTTGCGAATATACGACGACCGTTCAGCTCGAGCGTGATCGGGTACTTGCCCTGCGTCTGCGGAGGTATCGCACGCCACGCACCCTCGTTCATTACGAGCTTGACACGGCGGAAGCCGATGGAGCGTGACCTTGTCTCGGCAAGACCTCCGTTTTCGAGCGTAGCACGGATGGTGTACATATTCTGCTCACCCTGACCGCGACACCACCAGAGCTTGGGGTCTGCAAGGGTCAGCGGAACGCTGTACGTGATGCCCTCCTTTACGTCAAGCGCGGTCGAGGCACAGACGGTCTCACCGTCGAGCAGCTCGAGAGTAAGTCTTCCGACACCCGACACTGTCAGCTCCGCGTTCAGCGTGACGGAGGAGAGATCATCGGACAGGGTATAGGAATATTCGGTCGAGAGAAGGTAGGACTTCGGGCGATACTCGAGGGTAACGTCACCGGAAAGACCGGTGGGTACGAGTCTGGGATGCCAGTCCCACTCATAGGAGCACGGCGGCTTCACCGACATCGAGGCTTGGTTTCGATCCTCCGGCATACCCGGAACCTTCGGTATCGGGTGGAAAACGACCTCGAGGAGGACGTCCATGCCCTCGTATGCACCGAGCTCGAGCTGTACAGGGGTAAACATACCCTCTCCGTCCGCAAGCACGTCACCGTTCACACGGATAGTGTAGCGGTAGTCGAGGAATTCGAAGCGAAGCACGGGGGTATAGCCGTCGCGGCGTTCGATGCGGAGCGTAGCGGAGTAATGCCAGAAGCAGTCCTCCATCCAGCGGTACTCACGGAAATTGACCCCGAAGTTATAGTCGGGCATAGCCTTTTCCTTTTGCCACACGAGCTGTACCTCGGCAGGTGTGGTCGCCGGAACGAGCTCGGCGGGCTTTTCGTTGAGTCCGGACGAATGTCCGAGCATCCATGATGTTATGTTCATAAAATGACCTCGATAGATTGTTGTGTCCTATGCAGACCGCACGGTGTCGGCTGAAATTTTGTCTTGTGCAGACCGGCAGCCTGAGGCTGCGCGCATGAATCGGCGTACTTTCGGTTTAGGTTGAAAGATATCCCACGACAATATTATTTGTGCAGATCTGTCTACAGACCTTATGTTTTGGCGAACGGACGGAGAGAAAAACAAGTGTGGAGTTTTAAAAGTGGAGAGTGGAGCTTTTATAAAATTTTGTGATATTTCTTCATTATCCGGCTACACGTGAAGAAGGCTCCCTCTGGGAGGGAGCTGTCGCGGTCGCCACTTGTGGCGACGACGGCGACTGAAGGAGAACTCATTACAATAGGCGTTGTTTGAAAAATAAGGAGATATGTACAGGAGCGAGAGAGCTTTGTGATAGACGAAGAATTTTTCCGCAGGAATACTTCGTATTTCAAGGGAAAATTCTGAAGTATAGCGCAAAAAGCTCCGCTATCTGTGCGTATTGACTTTTTTCAAACACGCCCTAATAAATATGTTGGGAACGCAGGCGTTTCCTTCCTTATAAAGTAACGTAAAGTTTAGACTTTACATAAAGTCTGTAGACCAAGTCTGCACCAACAATATTGTCGTGGGATATCGTGCGAACCAAGCTGCACGTGCGCCGATGACTGCCTGCGGCGCCCCGCCGCTTAGGGGGCGATCCAGAGGGTGAGGGGGGTGGTGTCGGTGTATTTGCCGAGATCGTCAATGATAAGCTCACCGTTCTTGAAAACGTACAGCCGTGCGACCGCGCCTCCCTTTTTGCCGGTCTTCGGGTCTTCGACCGAGACCGCAAAGGAGACCTCGCCGCTCTTCAGCGCGACCGAGTAGCGATCCTCCCAGAACGTGTTCAGCTCGTTCACGACCGTGAACTCCGTCTCGGGCGTAACGTTCATGCCCGATACCTCAAAGCAGCCGTTCCGGTTCATCTTCGCGTATACGTCAAACGTGCCGCTCACGTTAAACGAGAGCTTCACGCCGCACGGCGTCTCCTTTATCCTAACGAATTCCCCTATCGGAACGCCGCACAGCTCCGCTATGGCGCACTCCTCGTCCGCGCTTCGGTCGATGACCTCGCCGACGAGCATCGCACCCTCCGCCTTGTTCATGTACTTCGCGAACGCACGCCAGCGAACGCCTCCCTCGCGACACTCCGCCGCGATTCTCGCGATCTCCTCGTCGGACATCGCGACTATCCTATCAAGCACCACCTCGCGCTCGTTGAAAAATACCCCGAGCGAACGAAATCTGTCGTAGTTTGACGATATCGTGCGCTTGATGGACACGATATCTCGTGAACGTCTGATGTTTTCCATCTGTAAAAGCCTCATTTCTATAATAGTAACGTTGCTATTATACCACACCTTCTCCCCCACGTCAACCCACCTGTCGGTCGGCTGAGCCGACAGGCGGTCGCCTGAGGCGACGAACAGACATCGGCGTACTTTCAGCTTAGGTTGAAAGAGATCACACGACAATATTATTGGCGCAGATCTGGTAAGCCGAGGGCGGCTGCGGTCGGCTGAGGCGACAGGCGGTCATCGGCGTACTTTCAGTTTAAGTTGAAAGAGATCCCACGAGGGTGGAGTGAGTGCATGACATCCCACGAGGGGAGGCTGTTTCGTCTCGTTCGGTCTGCGCCAAGCTTTGTCAATACATTTGCCGGAAGTGGGTCGGGGAGACCTTATAAAGAAAGACCTCCCCGACGTTTTTTCTTTTTCAAAATAGCTCCTGACTCCGTGGGATCGAATGCGAACTTATTTCCGTCAAAGCTACATCCATTCCGACAGCTGCTTCGTCATCAGATACATATCATCGCTGTATCTGATGATATCACACGGATCGACTATCCCATATCGCTCTACGATCTCGTCAAAATAATTGTCGATAAGCTCCCTTGCAATGACTGTTCTGCAACGGTCTCGCGGACGTAGAGAACCGCGTGTGATCTGCCAGGGACGCTCGTTATGTGTCATTTTTATCAGAACACTTCCGGAATACTTACCGAAAGCACTGCTTATGGCATCCAGCAATATCTTTTCGTTGACCGTAAGCTGCTCCACTGCGTACCCGAACTCTTCCTTTCCGCGTTCGTTCAGGTCATATCTGTCATATTCCTTGTATTTATAATAGATATATGGGTATACCGGACCGTACATCCACGCTTCACATTCGTCCGTAAACAGCTCCTTGCGGAATATCGCACGGAAAAACGCCTGTGAATAGTACAGCATCTTCTGTAGTGCCAGGGGCGTTATATCCATATTGCGACACAGAAGGTAATTTGCAACGACATCTATCTTATTATCCGTATAGATATCGTTCAGCTTGTCTATCTCTTTCCTACATTTATCGTAAGCTACAGATGTGATATCATTTTTATGCTTTTCCAGACACTCCTCCATCCTCTTATGCGACATAAGCACCTCACGTAAACGCTCCGAATGCTCCTTCGAGGGAAGCTGTCCGCGCATATATCGATTAACTGTGACCTCACCGAATTCCATTATCGTTGCAAGCGGACCTGCACCGATATTATATTTCTTTAAGATATCATTCAATTCCGTAACGGTGATGAGCTTTGCGGCTTCTCTGTAGGCATCCTCCTTTGCCTGTACGTTCTCATCGTTTATTTCAGGAACATACACCTCAAGCTCACATTCCGTACAATAAGCCTTATGCTCGACAAAGCTAAACGTTATTCCTCGTATCGCAAGCTCTCTTCGTCCGCTCTTAACGGTGTAACGTTGCATCTCTCCGCAATTTATGCAAAAGGTCTCTGTATTCATCTGCATCATATATCTCCTTTGTACCTCATTATAGCTTATTCATACATTCCTTCTCTATGAAAAGAGATCACTATGACCGTTTCACCGGATCTTACCTCTGCGATGTACATTTTTAAGTATAATTTAACGTCCTCTTCCTCACCGAAGGAGGAGAGCATTACGTTTTTGAAGAAAACATACACCTCCGCGCTCTTGTAACGCGGATTATCGTTCATCGCAACCTTCACGCAGTCCGTTGCTGTAAGTGATCTTAATATTGTAAGCTTATCCTCGTGCTTTAGCGGAAATTCATCATCAAAGGCATTATTTTTGCTGTTTGCTTCTATCGTAAATTCGCCGGTAGCCAATATAGCCCTTGCTCTTTGCAAAAATCGTTTTGCTTTCTCAATATCACACGTATCTAACATAAGATAGTATCCTCCGAGCGTGTTCCACCGATCATATTATACAACAGTGATAAGATTTTGTCAATATCTTATCACACCATCCCCCTACTTTATCTCGCACTCACCGAGGGTCTCACGCTCGAAGTCTGCCAAAAGTCGGCGCAGTCTTACCGCCGACGCCGGAAAACGTCGCTCGAATTCGTCAAAGCCGCGCAGCTCTATAAATATCGGCTTCACCGCCATGTCGGTCAGGCAGTCCCACAGCGCATCCCAGTTCATACCGTAGTACTCGGGCAGTCCCAGCGAATCGCGAAATGCACGATGCACGTCCGCATACTCCTCTATCTCCGAAAGCTCCACCACGTAGCTCACGCGGTCTGCCCTCTCCTTTATGCCATGTTCGTTTCGTTCGTCACACATTGTGTCGTCTCCTTTTCGTTCGTATATCCGTATGTCATTCGCCAAACAGCGCGACGGCAAGCTTCTCGAGTGCGCGGGCGCGGTATCGGTACACGCTGCTCTTTTCAAGCGCACATTCCTCACAGACCTTATCAAACGACGGCTCCTCCGCAAGGTACAGTCCGTCGATCACCTTACGCTCCACCGGAGTCAGAAATTCAAGTGACCGTTCGACTGCCGCGACGGTACGTGTCAGATAGCAGATACGTCTCTTCAAAAGCTCCTCTTTACGGAGCGACAGTCCGGACGTTCCCTGTATCGAGGTCATATACATCAGCGAATGTCGGGTCGCGTCAAGCTCACGCAGCAGCTTTTCGACCTTACGTACCGAATAGCTCTTCTTCATCGATGCTCCCCTCCCTTCGCCACGGTCGTTCTTTTTCCGAAATACAAACGTCTCTCGCCGCGTCTCGTGCTCGTGCAATGTCTGAGCGGCAGCGTAGCTCCGTCCCCGAGCGGCGGCACTGCCGCGTATATCCCGACAGCTATCCGTGCTTCACGTACACACGTCATACAATACAGTCTGCCGCCGAGCAGGCAGGCATCCGCTCCGCACTCAATACCCTCTCCGCATTCCGCGCAGGTGGCGCAGGTCTTATAGTTCCTTTCTTCCGTAAGCTCCTCTCCTTCTTTATCATTCGGAACATATTCGTGATCTTTTCTGCATTATACCACACAAGGGTGCGTTTGTCAAGTGATACACACGAACGAAGTTTCGCGTATTATGGCGACCGCAAGCAGTCATCGGGTCGGCTGAGCCGACAGGCAGGCATCGGCGTTCGTGAAGTTTGGGTTGAAAGATAACCCACGACAATATCATTTGGTGCAGACTTGTCGGCTGACGTGATGATCTGGTTTCACATGAATGAGCCTCCCTCCGGGAGGGAGGGGAACCGCGTTAGCGGTGGAAGGAGAGCGCGTTATAATAAATTTACACTTATAATATTGTCGTGTGATACCGTACAACAACAGCTTCACTAACGCCGATGACTGTTTGCGGTCTCAGCCGACCGTATATACGAACTGACTTTAACGTCTCGGTGGTATTCTCAACTACTTAACTGAAGCAAAGGGAGAGTCCCGAGAGGGAACGTCTCGGGTCGCCGAGAGTCAAGGGAGGCTCGC
>CAYSKU010000055.1:0-12847 GCA_964431775.1 uncultured Ruminococcus sp.
TCGCCGTCGTCGCCACAAATGGCGACTGCGACAGCTCCCTCCCGGAGGGAGCCTTTTTCACGCAAGATCTATATTTGAAATATATTGAATATATATCGCTTACTGGAAAACTTGAGTATCTTGCATTGCAACACATGACAGGCGAATATTAATAAAGAAAACGCCCGAAGGCGTTTTCTTTCCTATGAAATTACGTAAAGCTTAGACTTTACAAGCCGTCAGCCGACAAGTCTGCACCAAATAATATTGTCGTGGGATATCGTGCGCTATCGACTTCACGAACGCCGATGACTGCCCGGCGGCTCAGCCGACCCGATGACTGCCTGTCGGCTCAGCCGACCTTCTCGATCTGCTTGGTGAGCTTTTTGATCTCTGCCTGAACGCTCTTTTCCATGCTCTTCAGAACAGAACCGAAGTTTCCGGCGAGTCCGACGAACGAACCCTGGAGAAGCTTCGCCGCTACCTGCTCCTGCCATGCGTTGATACCAAAGTCGAAGTATATGCTGTCGAAGCAGATCGTCAGCATCTCTGCGGACTCCGCATCACGTGCGTACTTTGACTTGATGAGCGTCTCCGTGTATTCCGGAACGATCTTCTGCTGAGTGTAGAACGCCATAGCCTCGAGAAGGATACCGATGTTCTCCGCACTCGTTACGTCATAGGAGATCGGAAGAACGGAAAGCTCCGCGCCGAACGAGGGAGAATAGTATCTCTCCTGTGTCTCGTCATACTTCGGGACGGGAACGAAGCCTACGTTGAATTCGTAGTCACGGATACCTGCGAGAGAGTGCGGATTGCTTACCGTGAACAGGCAACGTCCGTTCTTGAACGTGCCGGAGGTCATCGGGTCGCCGTTGTCAACGTTCGTGTTGGTCGTATTGTACCAACCGCCGTTCGAGCTGAGGTCGAGAATGTGCTGCATCTTCGTTACCGCAAGCTCGTCGGTCGGCAGACTAAAGAGCGGATAGCCGTTCTCATCCTGCGTGATGAGCGCGATGTCCGAGCCAAAGAGCATACGGAGGAAGTGCTCCTTTACAGAGCCCTCTATACCGAACTGGTCGGCGTTCGTCGTCTGACCGTCACCGTCAACGTCGATGACTGCCGCGTCTGCCATTGCGTACATATTGTCTATCGTCCACTCGTTGTTCTTCACGTACTCGTAGGGAGAGGTGAGGTTGAACTCGGTCACGATGTCCGCGTTGAAGGCGTAGCCGCCGGCACGGGAGAGCGCGGAAAGGCTGTAGTTGCCGGACGCCGCGTACTGCTTGCCGCCGATAACGAATATTGAGGAGGCGTAGGGACTCCACCATGCCTGATCGAGCGAAACATGGGGAAGCTCGTTCATATCCGCAAGGTACTGGATAGCACCTGTGATACGAAGGTCGTACATCATGCAGAGGTCATAGCTCGTGTCACCTGCCATAGCGAGGGAGGAGAGTACGTCTGCGCCGACCTCCACTCTCGTCTCGGTGACGATCTTTGCATCAAAGCGTTCCTCAAGCACCTGACGGCGGTCGAATATGGCATCGTTCAGTATCTCACCGGTCTGCTCCTCAGCCTCAAGCACGTTGTTAGCCCATGAGAGCCATTCCTGGCTGTGGTGCAGGATGTTCAGCTCGAAGCCGTTCATCTTTGTTTCCGGAAGACCGTCTGTAAGCTCGGTCTCCTCTTCCTCAACTACAGTTTCTTCTGCGGACGGAGCTACCGTGGAGCTGTCGTCACCCGACTCGGAGGGGGTCTCCGAGCAGGAAGCAAGAGACACGCCGAGCATGGAGAGCAGAAGCAGTACCGCTATCGATCTTTTCATGTTGTTCGTTTCTCCTTATAATACGATCAAATGTTTAACTTATACCTAATTCATTATTATACAATATTTTCGTGAAAATTTGTTAATCAACCGTTAATTTTACATCACATTTGAAGCAGACGGCGTGACGCCGCAGACAGGCATCGGCGTTCGTGAAGTTGAGATTGAAAGATATCCCACGAGGGTGGAGTTTGTGCAAAGTCGGCTGAGGGCAGCCTGAGGCTGCGCGCATGAATCGGCGCACCTTCAGTTGAAATCGGAAGATATCCCACGACAATGTTATATGTGCAGGTCTATTATAACGCATTCTCCTTCAGTCACCGGCGTCGCCACAAATGGCGACCGGTGACAGCTCCCTCCCGGAGGGAGCCTTCTTCACGTGCGGTCTGCATAAGACAAACGTTCTGTAGACAAGTCTGCACAAATGAAATTTTCGTGGGTCATCGTGCAACCACAGCTTCACGTGTGCCGCCTCAGTCTTTTTTTTCGAAGCGCAGCTGGGTCATGATTATGCCGGCGAGGATGAGCGCACAGCCGACATAGGCAAGTGGTGCCATACGCTCGTGCAGGAGGAGCGCACCGCCGATCGCCGCAAAGACCGATTCGGTGGAAAGAAGGATAGATGCGGAGGTCGGCTCGGAATACCGCTGACCGAGTACCTGACAGGTGTACGCAACTCCCGTTGACATAAAGCCGCAGTAGGCTATCGGAACAGCCGCCGCCCACAGAGCAGAGGCTGATATATCCTCTGTAAAGAGCGCGATCGCAAGGTTCAGCACCGCGCTGACCGCGAACTGGGTCATGGAGAAGCGGAGGGAATATATGTCGTCACCGAAGTGATCTATCACCATGATATGCAGTGCGAAGATGAACGCGCTTGCGACGAGGACTATGTCGCCACTTGTGAGGGTGAAAGAGCTTCCGTCAAAGCAGATGAGACCGAGTCCGGCAACGCCGCAGACCGCGCCGAGCCACGAGAGCAGTCCGGTCTTCTTTCCGAGAAGCGCACCGATCACCGGTACGATTATCATATAAAGTCCGGTGATGAAGCCGGACTTTCCGGCAGAGGCGGTCAGCTCTATGCCGAGCTGCTGGAGAGGTGCGGCGGCACCGAGGAGGAGACCTGCGATAAGTCCGGCTCTCAGTGTGGTCTTCCTGCGTAGCTTGTCGTTTGCATCACGCTCGAAGAGCAGTATTACCGGAATAAGTGAGACTGCTCCGAGGAAAAAGCGAGTGCCGTTGAACGTAAACGCTCCGACGTGATCTGAGCCGACCCTCTGCGCGACGAACGCAAAGCCCCAGATCACCGCCGCCGTAATGAGAAATACAATGCCACGGGTAGTGTTTTTTTTACGATCCATACAGATATTATAATACTCCTAATGTAAAATAAGCGCAAGCGCAATAAATATTATACCACAGCTCCGCTTTCCGGTCAACCATAAAATTGTCGGCTGAGCCGACAGGCAGTCATCGGCGTTATTTCAGTCGTATAGGAGAGCGATCCCACGAGGGTGGAGTTTGTGCAAATTTTTCTGCACCAATAATATTGTCGTGGGATATCGTAAAGCTTAAACTGAAAGTGCGCCGATTCATGCGCGCAGCCTCAGGCGGCTCGGCAGACAGATATGTACCAATAATATTGTCGTGGGATATCGTAAAGCTTAAACTGAAAGTGCGCCGATTCATGCGCGCAGCCTCAGGCTGCCTCAGGCGGAAAAATTCTGTAGACATATCGGGGATATTGTGTTATAATTTAGGTAAGCATTTTATTTTAGACCGCAATGTGGGTCACTTTAATATGACAGAGGGGGTATCTGTAATGGCACGGAGCAGACGCAGAGGCGGTGATATCGCCGCGATGATACGAGAGGCGGTCGGCGGAGTCTTTTCGTGCGGTGAGTTTTTTTCATCGTCCTTTCCTATGCCGTCTGCCGAGGGAACTCAGCTCTCCCTCACCGGAACGGCGACCGCTTACGGAAACGGCGGCTCACTTGACGAGCAGCTCCTGTGCGATGCCCTGTCACGCTACGTGACCCTCAGCCGCACCGGTCGCGCCTGCCTCGAGGGCTACGCCTCACGCCGCCGCTTTACGTTCCTCTGCGGAGGGACAGACCGTTCCGTTGCCATAGCCGCCTGTATAAGTGAGCTTGCCGCACACGGTATAGTCAAGCTCGTGATTGCCGCCGACGACAACAAGGAGCGAGACAACCTCTACGAGGCACTGTCGATGATGCGAGCGGAGCTTGCGGAGGCTTACGTCACCCTCTTTGACCCCTCGGACGACTCGTCTGGCGGTATCGGGCTGTCCGGCGGTGACAGCGAACGAGGTGCGAGGGTGACAGACCTCGTTGCGGCATACCTGACCGATGCTCGACCGTCCGTTCTGCTGATGTCACAGCCCTCCTTCACAAGGGAGTGTAACCTTTTGCGGCGCGGAGGTGAGCTGTCTCCGGCGTCGTGCATCGCAAGGGCGCGACCGATAGTGCTGACCTCGTCCGAAACGGTCGAGTCCGCACGCTCGATGGCACGCTCGACTGCGATATTTTCGCCCATCGCAACGCTTTGCTTCGTCGGTGAGGTACGCACGCTCCGTGACGCCGTGCTGTTTGCTCCGCAGAACCGTACCACGTTCACCGAGAGAGCTGTCGGTACGGGCGCGGACGGACTGCAACAGCTCGGACTTTGAGCGTAGAGTGAATATATTATTTACAAAAATACAAAATCGGAGGTATACGAGCATGACAAAGGAACAGGCGAGAGAGCTTGCCAAGAGTCTCGTCGAGCGAATGACCGTCGGCGAGAAGGCTTCACAGCTTCTCTATAATTCTCCGGCGATAGAGCGTCTCGGTATCCACGAGTATAACTGGTGGAACGAGGCATCGCACGGTGTCGCAAGATCGGGTATGGCGACAGTCTTCCCACACGCCATAGGACTTGCGGCGACCTTTGACCCGGCACTCATCGAGGAGGTCGGCGAGGCGGTATCGACGGAGGGACGTGCCAAGTACAACAACAGTGTCGAATACGGCGACCGCGATATCTTCAAGGGTCTTACGTATTGGACACCGAACATCAATATCTTCCGCGATCCGCGCTGGGGACGCGGTCAGGAGACCTTCGGCGAGGATCCGTTCCTTACCGCCGCTATGGCGGTCAGATACATAAAGGGTCTGCAGGGCGAGGGAGAATTTTTGAAGTCTGCCGCCTGTGCGAAGCACTTTGCCGTGCATTCCGGTCCCGAGGCGAAGAGGCACAGCTTCAATGCGGTCGTTGATGACCACGACCTGTGGGAGACCTATCTTCCTGCCTTCGAATGGTCGGTCAGAGCCGGTGTCGCCGGAGTAATGGGTGCGTACAACCGCACGAACGACGAGCCGTGCTGCGCTCATACGTCACTGATCGGCGACATACTTCGCGGCAGATGGGGCTTTGACGGCTATTTCGTCTCCGACTGCGGTGCGATATACGACATATGCAAGTTCCATCACTATACCGAGACGATGGAGGAAGCGGCGGCTATAGCGTTGAAGTCCGGCTGTAACCTGAACTGCGGTGACGCATACGTACACCTCATGGAGGCATACGAGGAGGATCTGATTACCGAGGAGGATATCACCGAGGCGGCGATCCGCGTATATACGATACGTGCGCTCCTCGGCGAATTCGAGGAGGAAAGACCGTACTCGGATATTCCGTTCGACAAGCTCGAATGTCCCGAGCATCGTGAGCTGAACCTGCGTGCCGCACGTGAATGTATGGTGCTTCTGAAAAATGACGGCTTCCTTCCGCTCGACCCAAAGAAGCCGCGGCGTATCGCCGTCATCGGACCGAACGCGATGTCTCATATCGCGCTCGAGGGCAACTACAACGGTATGTCCTCCGAATACATCACCGTTGCGGACGGTATGCGTCGTGTGTTCGAAGGCTCCGACGTTCGTGCCGCTAAGGGTGCGAACATCTTTGTCGAGACGCGGAACGACTGCAACGGCTTTGCGAACATGATAAGCGAGGGCATCGCCTACGCGAAGAACGCGGACGTTACGGTACTCGTCCTCGGTCTCGACTGTCATGTCGAGGGTGAGGAGCTTCACGTAGATAACGACTACTTCGCCGGAGGAGACAGAAAGCGTCTCGAGCTTCCGAAAACGCAGACAGAGCTTGCCGAGGCGGTCTGTGACGTTTGCGATAACGTCATAATAGTAGTGCTTGCCGGAAGTGCGGTCGAGCTTGGCGACCGTCTGACCGAGCGCGCACGTGCGGTCATACACGGCTGGTATCCCGGTGCGGTCGGCGGACTTGCGGTGGCACAGCTGATCGCCGGAGAGTATTCGCCGAGCGGACGGCTTCCTCTGACGTTCTATCGCTCCTGTGACGAGCTGCCCGATTACGAGAACTATTCCATGGTGGGACGTACCTACCGTTATTTTGAGGGAGAGCCGCGTTATCCGTTCGGCTACGGTCTGTCGTACACACGCTTCAAGTACGACAACGTCCGCATAGTCGGCGAGGGGGAGGACACCTACGAGATAGCAATGGTCGTTTCGAACGTTGGTGAGCGTGACGGAGTCGAAAAGGTGCAGGTCTACGCCTCGTACACCGACCGTCGCACACCGACACCGAAATATCAGCTCTGCTCTGTTCTTGCGGTACCGATCGCGGCAGGGGAGAGTACGGAGGTGACGGTGACGGTCGATAAGTACTGGCTCTGCGCGGTACTTTCGGACGGAAGTCGAGTCGAGCCTGACGGAGGGCTTGAATTCTTCGTTGGCGGACATCAGCCCGACCGTCGCAGTACGCAGCTATGCGGAGACGAATGCATACGTCTCTCCGTGAAGTAAGTCGGCTGAGGCAGCCTAAGGCTGCGCGCATGGATCGGCGCACGTTCAGTTTAGACTGAAAGACGACCCACGATGATATTATTGGTGCAAATTTGGTCTGCTAAGTGAGGGAACGCTGCGGCGTTCCCTCACTTTTCCGTTTACGTGCGGTCTGCACATATAGCATTGTCGTGGGTCATCGAATACTTTCAACTGAAAGTGCGCCGATCCATGCCTGTCGCCTCAGGCGACCGCCGAAAAGCTCATAACTTCCCCTTGCTCCGCATATAATGCCGAACAGCCCCTATCTGCACCGGACGTTAGACCGGACTTCTTAATGCGGCTTTTGTGCAATATATCGGATATGTGTATTTTTTGTCAACAAATTTTTGCTGTTGTGTTGACGAATGGGGAAAATAGTGCTATAATAGGGGTGATCGAAATGAGTGGTGGAGTCTGTCATAGAGCCGTAGAGCTTTATTCGTTTCGGTCTGTCGGATCGACGGCATCGTGCAGTGCGATACAACGGATACCTATATGACAGAACAGCTTTTTTGTTCTGTCTGTTTTTTTATCCGCCGTGCGCGGTCGGCTGAGACGGGAGACCTGCGAGAAATGACACTCGTCACCGTTGCGGTAAAATCTTTTTCAAAAGGAGACGAAATATGAGAGATCTAACTCCGTTCCTTGCACTGTCCTTTCTCACAACGATCCTTGCGTTCGCGTTCGCGGCGTACCTGTATCTGTGGGTAAAGAAACAGCCGACGGTCAACCCGACCATCAAAGAGGTGTCCGAGCTTATAAAAGCCGGTGCGAACACCTTTATGAGACGCGAATACAAGCTCCTCGCGCTGTTCGCACTCGGTATGACCGTTCTGATGTTCGTGCTTCTGCCCACGCCTCTGTGGAGCGACAAGCTCGTCATCTCGAAGAACATACAGATGGCGATCGCCTATATCATCGGTACTGTTCTCTCGGCTATAGCCGGAAAGATAGGTATCCTCGTTGCAACGCTCTCGAACGGTCGCTGTGCGGAGGCTGCCGAAAAGGGCATAAAGCCAGCGTTCCTCGTTGGCTTCCGAGGCGGTGCGGTCATGGGACTTCTCGTCGTCGGCTGCTCGCTGTTCGGTGTTGCGGCTGTACTTTGGGTCGTTGGAGACGCATCGATACTCCTCGGCTTCTCGTTCGGCGCATCCTCTCTTGCGCTGTTTGCAAAGGCAGGCGGCGGTATCTTCACGAAGACTGCCGACGTTTCCGCCGACATAACCGGTAAGGTCGAGCTCGGCATCCCCGAGGATGACCCTCGAAATCCCGCAGTTATCGCCGATAACGTCGGTGACAACGTCGGTGACGTTGCCGGAATGGGTGCGGATCTGTTCGACTCGAACGTTGCGGCTATGGTATCCGCGCTCGTCGTGGCGCAGTCGCTCGACGGCAGCTTTGCGAACACCGAGATGGTGTTCTGCTATTCGTTCCTCGGACTTCTTGCTTCTATCCTCGGCATAGCGACCGCACGTATCGGTAAGCACGGCAGCCCGACTCGTGCGCTGAACTCCTCGACCTACGTAACGACAGGCGTGTTCCTCGTTCTCTCCGCAGTCGCGACCGCGCTCATAGACGGCTTCTCGTGGAGCATATGGCTTGCCGCCGCGACCGGACTTCTCGTTGGCGTGATCATAGGTCTTGCGACTGACTATTTCACGGACGACTCCAAGCCGATCGTCAAAAAGGTCGCTCACGCTTCGGCGTCCGGACCTGCGTTCACGGTGCTGTCGGGCTGTGCCTACGGCTTTATCTCCGCGCTTCCGGCAATGATCGGTATCGCGGTCTCCGCGCTCATCGCGTACAGTATCTGCGCTCCCATGGGGGACGGCTACGCGATATTCGGTATCTCCATGGCGGCGGTCGGTATGCTCTCGACCGTTGCGACGATAATCTCGAACGATGCATACGGTCCGATAGTCGATAACGCACGCGGTCTTGCGGAGATGGGCGGTCTCGGCGAGGAGACCATCGACATTGCAGACGAGCTCGACTCTGCCGGAAACACGGTAAAGGCTGTCACCAAGGGCTTCTCCATCGGAGCAGCCGGACTGACCGTCATATCTCTTCTCGGTGCGTTCATGACCGAGGTGAACACCGCGATAGTCGAGAGCGGTCACGGTGAGCTCATCACGGGCTTTGACATAATGGATCCGACCGTCTTTTTCGGAATACTGATCGGCGCGGCGATACCTGCCGTCTTCTCCGCGATGCTCATACTCGGAGTTGACAAGAACGCGCAGAGGATGGTCGCGGAGATACATCGTCAGTTCAACACGATAAAGGGACTTCGTGAGGGAACTGCGAAGCCGGATTACGACAAATGCATCGACATCGCGGCGGCAGGCTCACTCCGTGAGCTTCTTCCGGCAGGACTGACCGCGATACTTTCGACCGTTGCGGTCGGCTTTATCGGCGGACCGAGGGCGATAGGCGGCTTCCTGCTCGGCAACATAGTATCGGGGCTTCTTCTGTCGCTGTTCATGTCGAACGCCGGAGGACTTTGGGACAACGCGAAGAAGTACGTTGAGTCCGGTCACGAGGGCGGCAAGGGAAGTGAGGCTCACAAGGCGGCGGTCATAGGTGACACTGTCGGCGATCCGTTCAAGGACACGGCAGGACCGTCGATCAACACGCAGATCACAGTCGTCTCTCTCGTTGCATCCCTCATGTCTACCCTATTCGTCTCCTTCTCCATCTTCGGCTAGGCAGCGGTCTGAGACCGCAGACAGTCATCGGGGCGGCTGAGCCGCCGGACAGTCATCGGCGCACTTTCAGTTGAGATCGGGAGATATCCCACGACAATGTTATTGGTGCAGGTTTGGTCTACAGAACATTTGTCTTTTGCAGACCGCACGTAAAGGAAAAAAGAAAGGGAACGCCGCGGCGTTCCCTTTCTTTTTATGCTTCTTATATATAAGATCACGTAAAGTTTAGACTTTACAAAAAGTCTGTAGACTAAGTTTGCACAAATTCCATTGTCGTGGGATGTCTCCCGATCTCGGCTTCACGAACGCCGACTATGCCTGTCGCCTCAGGCGACTAGCCTTCGAAGTATGCGTCAACGAGGCGCTGCATTACCTTTTTCAGGGACTTTTCCTGCTTCTTGTAGGTGGAGGCAATGTCGGTGGACTTAGATGCAAGCATATTTCTGAACATATACGGCAGGGATGCGAGGTTCTCGCCGAACTGGAACGTGAACTCGAGCTTTCTTCCTGCCATGATCAGGTCGATGATCTCGGCGGTCGCAGGCTCTGCCGAATAACGGCTCTTCAGTGCCTGGTCGTAGTACGCCGGGAATACCGTCTTGTACGACTCCGCACAAAGTGCCTCGAATATGATACCCGTTACATCCTTGTCCGCATCCTTTACGGTCAGCGGAACGGCAAATACGGAGAACTGGTCCCATGCGTTCGTGTAGTAGCCCTCCTGCTCCTCGTCAAACTTCGGAAGCGGAAGAATGCCGTAGGTGTCCTCCATCTCGCCGAGAGACTCCGTGGTCTCACCGAAATAGAGCTGAGTCATCGCGATCTTGCCCTCCGCGAACGCGGTCGGAACGTCACGCCAGTCTACCGTGTTACGATAGCTTCCGCCCTCGTCATACGACAGCGCGATAGCCTTTTCGAGCGCGGTAACGGTCTTTTCGTTAAAGAACGTTACATCGAACGAGCCGTCGTCATAAATTGTCGCTACGTCAAGGTCGAACGCCGCAAGCCATACGTCTGTCGTGTTCAGACCGAGATATACGGAATAGCCGTGTATGTCGTTTCTGTCATGCACACCGTCACCGTTCGTGTCTTCCCATATGCCGGTCGTCATGGACTGCATCTGCTCGAGCGTCCACTTTCCCTCGAAGATAAGATCGTAGAAGTCCTGGCTGCTCACGCCGTAGCGATCCCAGATGTTGTAGTTGAAGAACATACCGTAGGTGTACTGGAGGGTCGAGATAGACAGGTCACTGTTTATCGCGTAGAGCTTTCCGTTGATCGTTGCCGGATCGTTTGCAAGCTGATTGTGCCACGGCTTTTCGAGATCTACATAGGGAAGGTCACACCAGTTATATAAAACGCCCGCCATGATCGGCACGAATGCCTTGAAGTTCCAGAAGCCGACTACGTCATACGCATATGTACCGGAGGTAACGACGGTCCTTACGTCATCATAGGGATATGCGGACGTGACATAGGATTCTATGTTCACGTCAAAGCGATCCTCGATGCGGAGGTTACGGTCGTAAACGGCGTCGTTCGTCGCTTCACCGGTAAGCTCCTCGGAGCGTATCTCGTATTCCTTAGTCTGCTCGACTGCGACGATGTAGGAGCGTCCGTCGAACTTCATGTCCGGTAGGTCGTCTGCGATAAGTGCGCGCTGCTCGGCAGGAGTAAGCTCCTCCTCGGTCTCGACACTTCCCTCATCTCCTGCAAGGGTGACGGTCTCGTCTTCCTTTACCTCGGTCTCTGCGTTCTCCGTTCCGTCGGAGCAGGAGATCATCCCACCGGACGCAAGCATGAGGAGCGCGAGAAGAAATGCTGCGGTGCGTTTTTTCATTTTTGTCCTCCGTATAAAAAATAAGGTTCTGTTTTGCGTTTTCCAAGCGCACACGGTGCGGTAAGCCTGTAAAAACAGTTCAGATCGGCTTTATTATACCATATCTCGTGCGGAAAATGAATAGGAAATGAAAATATTAGTTGAATTTCTTACAAAAACTATTATTTCGTTTGTCCTTCTCAACCGCCGGTTAAGGAGCAGCCTGAGGCTGCGCGCATAGTCGGCGGCAGCCTGAGGCTGCAAACAGTCATCGGCGTTCGTGAAGTCGAAATTGGAAGATATCCCACGACAATGTTATTGGTGCAGATCTATTGTAACGCACTCTCCTTCAGTCGCCGTCGTCGCCACAAGTGGCGACCGCCGACAGCTCCCTCCCGGAGGGAGCCTTTACGTGCAGTCTGCACAAGACAAACGTTCTATAGACACCGTGCGTGTAGCACAAAACGAGCCGTCAGCAGACCAATCTTGCACCAATAACATTGTCGTGGGATGTCTTTCGCCCTCGACTTCACGAACGCCGATGACCGCCCGTCGGCTCAGCCGACCCTTGGTGGGTGGAGCGGAGGTAGAGCTCTTTGTCGATCTCGTTCGAGACCTCGGTCTTGCGGCGACTCCATAGAGGGGCTATGAGATCGTCCGCGATGCCGTCGCCGGTCACGCGACCGAGCATAACGTCCTGCGGCAAAAGCTCGAGCTGATCGCATACCACCGATACGTATTCCTCCCGTGTCATCGGCACATAGCCGCCACTCTCGTAGAGCCGCGCAAGCTCGGTGCCGCGCAGAACGTGCGCCAGATGCAGCTTCACCATGTCCGGATGCAGCTTCGCTACGTCAGAGACCGTCTGACGCATATCGTCCGCATCCTCACCCGGCAGACCGTTTATCAGATGTACCCCTATCGTGAACCGCTTGAACGAAAGTACCGCGCCGCCCGTCCCCTCGTATGTACCGCCGTCATATATCGGCTCTGCGTTTATACCGTCCGCAACCGCCTTTAGCCGTCCGTACCCCTCCTCGAATTCCTCGTAGGTGTGACAACGGTTGATAAGCTCTGCCGTAATGTCGTTTGTCGTCTGTAGACCAAGCTCGACCATCACGGGGAGCTTTTTCGCAGTCTCCGCGAGGAGCGAAAGTGCCTCCGGCGTGAGACAGTCCGCACGTGTCGCAACATCGAGCATGACCGCACCCTCCATCGCCGCCGCCCTTTCGTACATTGCGCGAAGATGCTCTATGTCGCCGTAGGTGTTCGTGTTCGATTGCAGGTACGGTATGAACCCGACAGGTCTCCACTTCCGACACGCGACCTCGACTCCGCGCCGCCACTGCTCCTCGATAGTCTCCCCGACCGCACTCCGACTCCCCGACTTGCAGTAGATACAGCCGCCGTGTCCGCGTGAGCCGTCAAGGTTCGGGCAGGTACAGCCTATGTCGAGCGAGACCTTCGCTACCTTGCCGCCGAACCGCGTCTTCATGTACCAGTCGTAGGTCATGTACCTCTTGTTCGAATTACTGTAGGGATATGGGTTACTATCCTTTTGAGTCATTGCCGACCTCCGTGAATGATCACTCTGTTTGTCAAAACTATATTTTCGTGAGATAGCTTGCGGTCTCGGCTTCAAGAATGCCGA
>CAYSKU010000056.1:0-12516 GCA_964431775.1 uncultured Ruminococcus sp.
AAGCTGCTGCCGGTGTACACGCACGGCAATGCGAGAGTGGAAAAAAGGGAGTTTTAGTCCTCATTTTGTCCCATGACCCACATTCTCGGGTCATGGGACGTTAAATAATTGTAAATAATTGCGCTAACAGCACTGTTTCTTTCCAAAGTGTGATATAATAAGCAAAGGTGATCTGTGAGAGACCTCTTACAGAGCGCGCCTACATCAACTAAAGCTCAGGGGAGCATTGTTTTTTGGCAAAAATGAAAAAAAAGTCAGCTTTTGACACGACCTACCTTACGCGGCTCGCGGTCTACGTCATGACGGCGGTGCTTGCGTTCGGTATCATCGTATACGCGGTATATCATCTGTTCGGGCGATTTTCGCCGGGACTTGAGCTGATCGATGCAGTTCCGACGACCGTTTCCAAAACGGTCTCCGCCTACGCCTACGTTATGCGTGACGAAACGCCGGTCTATGCGACCGGAATATCGGGAGGAAGTGTAGCTCCGGCAGTCCGTGACGGCTCACACGTCTCACTTTATTCAAAGCTTGCGGATGTTTATTCCGACTCCTCTCCCGATGCCGAAAATCGTCTGACCGAGCTTGACGAGCAGATCGCACTTCTCGAAAAGAACAGATCGTCGAACCGTTCGGTGCAGAGTACGTCCGGACTTGACGCGGATATCTACAACGAGCTGTTCACCATCCGTTCTCACTGTGAGGACGGCGACTACTCGGATGCACTTGCACTGCGTACCGAGCTGCTCGTCAGTATAAAGAAGCGTGCCATCCTGACCGGTGAAATCACCGATTACGATTCGCAGATCGCGATGCTCGAGGGGGAGAAGGCTTCGCTTCGTTCCGCACTCGGCGCAAACCTCGGCTCTGTGTACAGCCCCACTACCGGCTACTTTTTCGCGGATAACGACGGCTACGGCTCGATCTTTTCGTCGGAGCGGATCGACAGCATGACGTTTGACGATTTTATCGTCATGACGGAGACCGACCCCGTAACGGAGATCGGTCTGTGTGTCGGAACGCTCGTTTCCGATTACAAATGGTACATAGCCTGTATTATGGATAAAACGGATGCCGCAGGACTTGCGGAGAGCTATTCGTGTGACGTTATGTTCCGTTACAGCGGAAAGCAGCTCGAGATGGAGGTCTACCGTGTAATTCCCGAGACCCCGGGAGACCGCTCGGTGGTCGTTCTCGAATGCGGTAAGATGCCTGTCAATTTCGACTATACGAGAATGCAGCCTGTCGATATCGTGACCGCGACCTACACCGGCTACGAGATACCCTCCTCGGCTGTGCGTGTGGTCGGAGGCTTCCAGGGGGTCTACGTCAAGGATGAGGTAACGATAGAGTTCAGACGTATCCATGTCCTTTACGATAACGACGGAAAGCTCATCTGCTCGGGCAAGCCCGACGAGCTAAAGTACGAGCGTGAAGCTGACGGAAGCTACAAGCTCGACGAGGTGACGGGACAGCGCATCGAACGAAGGGACGTAAACGACGAGACCTATCCGTGGATCGAGCAGAACGACATAGTGGTCGTTGGCGGTACGGAGCTTTATTCCGGAAAAACGATCGATGATTGATCGGTCGAGTGGTCGGTATATCTCGAAACGGAGCTATGATATGACAGAGAGACAGCTGGAGCTGCATGACAATTATATGCGGGTCCTTGAAAAAATAGAGCGTGCAAAGGCAAGACGCACGGTAAATAAAGACCGCGAGGTGACGCTCCTTGCGGCGACGAAGACAGTCGCTGCCGAGGATATCGTCTTCCTTGCAGAGGAGTGCGGTCTGCGACTGTGCGGTGAGAATCACGTACAGGAGTTCACGGCAAAGTACGATGCGGTGACGGCGACCGGTGCGCGAATGGATCTCATCGGACATTTGCAGACCAACAAGGTAAAGTACGTTGCGGGACGTGCCGGACTCATACATTCGGTCGATTCACTTCGTCTTGCGGAGGAGCTCGACCGCCGCTGTGCAAGGCTCGGCACAAAGCAGAGGATACTCATCGAAATAAACATCGGAATGGAGGAGTCGAAAACTGGTATCGCCCCCTCGGAATTCGAGCGTTTTGCGGAGGAGATATCGGGTCTTACATCCATAGAGCTTTGCGGAATGATGACGATGGCACCTAAATGCACGGAAAATGACGAATTTCGCAAATATTTTCGAGAATCTTGCGGAATATTTCTTGACTTTTTCGCAAAAAAAACGCATAATATAGGAGAGCCTGTTTTATCTATGGGAATGAGCGACAGCTACGAATGTGCCATAGAGGAGGGCTCGACTATGGTTCGTGTCGGAAGTGCGATATTCGGCTCGCGACACACCTGATCGCAGCATACTTTTACTTATTTTTTTATTACCAATAATTAAGTGTATTACACTGCCTAAACGGCAGTATGGAGGTAAACATGGGCATTATGGATCGAATCAAGAAGGTAACCGGAACGAACGATGGCTACGACGATTCCTACGAGGACGATTACTACCAGGGCTTCGACAACGGTTACGATGACGGAGTAGCCTCTGACGACGACGTTCAGGTAGCAGGCGGCGGTATGGGTATGGGAGCTCAGCCGATGGGCGCACCTATGGGCGGCATGGGCGGTCAGCCTATCAATCCCCAGCCCGTAAACGGCGGCAATATCGGTTTTTCCGGCGGCAACGTCAACATGAAGGTCGTTCGTCCGAAGAACTACGACAGCGAAACGGCTTCGCAGATCGCAAACCACCTGCTCAATAAGTGTACCGTTTTCCTGAACCTCGAAAATTCCAACAAGGAGACCTCGAGAAGACTTATCGACTTCCTTTCCGGAGTTGCGTATTCCATCGGCGGTAATCTCAAGCGTATCGCGGCAAGCGCGTATGTCGTTACGCCGGCAAACGTTGATGTAAACGAGGAGAAGATCAGACCTGCTGCCGCTCGTCGTTCCGAGCCTCAGCCGGAGACCAAGGAATCCTCGAACGAAGACTTCTCCGATTTCAACTGACAGCTTCGGGCAGAATAGGGAATGAAACAGAATACACAAACGTAGACTGACATTGGACGGTGATCGGTCCTTGTTTGTGTACTCAAAATGCACTCGTTGCAGAGACACGAACGCAATGCTTAGTCTGTGCTGCTCGTGTGACTGTGTCGGAGTGCGTGACCTACACCGGAGGGCGCAATTGTACCAGCTTCTATATGTGATATCCGCAACGGTGAGGTATCTTATCACCGTTATCCAGTTTCTGATGTTTGCACGTGCGATACTCAGCTGGCTTCCGATCGATGACGACAGTCCGGTCGTGAACTTTCTGTATGCCGTGACCGAGCCTGTGATAATGCCGGTACGTGCAGTCATCGAACGCTTCGGATGGTTTGAGGGTATGCCGATCGATATGTCGTTCTTCATCACCTTTGTACTTTTGTCGATTCTCGAGATGTTCCTGTGACGACTCGACAGCTCGACGATGCCCATCCATACGGTCGCCTCGTGCGACGATGCTTTACATTTGTTAAGAACTATGACGAACAGTACTGTGGTCTCACGTGCAATGGACAGGCTCCGCGAGTCGGAATACTCCGTTGCCGTGACCGATTTTATGACCCCCGCGGAGATCGCGGAGGTATACGGCAATTTAATTACCCGGAGCGGCAGCGGTATAGCCAGATGCTTTTTCTGGGGCGGATGCCGCGGAGCCGAAAGGTGTACCGCGGTTTTTTTGCCTGAATGGTATATACCCGACCCCGAGCCTCCGCGACACGCACTCCCTCTCGATACGGCACGGAGGGATGCCTTTGCCGAGCTTTTGTGCCGTGAACCGTCTATACGTGAGGAGGTGCCGATCTGCGCGTTGAAGATACGCGGAAGCGGCTTCAAGACCCTCTCTCACCGTGACTTCATGGGCGGCATACTCTCTCTCGGTATCGAGAGAAGCACCATCGGTGATATAACGGTCATATCCGAGACGGAGGCTCTTGTCTTCGCGCTCGAAAAGATAACGCCGTACATCCTGTCGGAGCTTTCCCGTATCGGACGTGACAGTGTCCGCGTGGAGCGTTTCGACTGCCCGCCCGACTATCTGCTTCCGCGCCGCTACGAAACGCTCGATATAACGGTCTCATCCGCACGTCTTGACGGAGTTGTACGCGCACTTACGGGAAAGTCACGCGAGACGGCAGCCGAGATGATACGTTCGGGTCTCGTGGAGCTGCGCTATCTGCAAACGGACAACGTTTCCGCAGAGGTGCGCGAGGGGGACATACTCTCCGTGCGCGGCTTCGGTAAGTACGTGATCGGCGAGACGGACGGTCAGACGAGGAGCGGACGACTTCGCATAAAATGCCGCAGATACGTCTGAGGGATACTTAATTCTGTTAACGTACAACGTAAAAATATCGTATAAAAGGAGATAAGGAGAACGAACGATGCCGCATGATCTGAGAAACAAGTCATTCCAGAAGGTGCTTCGCGGCTACGCGCCGGACGAGGTAGATGAATACATCGCTTACATGAGTGAGGAATACCGTAAGCTCGAACGCCGTGCGGTGGACAGTGACCGAAAGCTGTCTCTGGCACTGAAAAAGCTCGAGGAGGCAGCAAAGAACGGCACTGCCGATACCGTAGGTCCGGCGGCACGTGAGGCAGCCGCAAAGCTGCTTCGCGAGACGGAGGAAAAAAGCTCTGCCATCATAGCCGATGCCGAACGACGCGCCAACGAGAACGCCGAGGCTATCCTCGAGGAGGCACGTACACGTGCGAAGCTCACCGTAGACGAGGCTGTCGCGGAGTCGGAGGCGATACTTGCGGCGGCACGTGAAGAAGCGGAGGCACACCGTGACGATGTGAAGCACGCACGTGACACGGCACACTCCGTCTACGATGAGATCGATTCCTTCCGCGAGAGGCTGTACGCACTGTATAACGAGCATCTCGATGCGCTCGAGGCGGTAACGGATGCTGCACGGACGTTTATCGACGATGTGGATGAAAAAGCCCCTGTCCGCGATGAGGTCGAGACCGTAGCGGTCGAGGAGACCGAGGTCGATACCGAGACCGAGCCTGTCGCGGTCTGTGAGAACGCGGAGGACGTTCCCGAGGCTGACGTTGATGTTGAAATCGACGTTGACGAGAGCGCGGAGGAAGCCGACACGGTCGAGGTCGCGCCTGCCGACACTGATGCCAACGTTGACGTTGACATTGACGAGAACGAGAACGAGGTCGAGGAGACGGAGGAGGAGCGGCACATCGGTGACGATGTCGCAAGCAACCTTGCATTCATGGATCGTCTGTTCGCGAATATGCAGGACAGCGGTGACGAGGGTGGGGAGGATCTTTACGTCGATATACCCGAGGAGGGTGAGGAGGAGCTTCCCCCGATCATGATAGACTGGAAGAACCGCAGTGCGGTCTCCTCCGAGGAGGCCGAGGGTGAGCCTGTGACGGACGACTATGCGGATGCGGACGACGAGGTCACGGACGACTGCACCGACTGCACAGACGATGACTACGACGACGATGCCATGTCCGACTTCCGTTACGCAGACGGCTTCGAGGACTTTGAGACCGATGATGGGGATGAGGCGGTCGAGGAGGACTACGAGGAGTACAGCCCGGACGACAGTGTCTACGAGGAGCTGTCCGATGAGTCGGAGGACGAGGTCGGCGGTGACGAGGACGGAGAGCTTGACGAATATCACGACATGGATCAGATATTCAATGAGGACAAGTCGAAGCGCGATATGTCGCTGACCGACGAATTCAACATAATCTTTGCGGACTCAAAGAGCGATCAGAACGTCAAGGAGATAAGCCGTCAGCCGATAGTCGCGCCGGAGGCTCCGAAAAACGCAAAGAAGCATAAAAAATTCTAAAGGACTGCAATAGATAAATGGTAATAACGTTTGCAATGATCGTTTTCGGTGTGCTTCTCGATCAGGTCACGAAGCTGCTTGCCTCCGCGAAGCTCACCTCGGTTGCCACATATCCGCTGATCGAGAACGTCCTACATCTCACGTATGTCGAGAATCGCGGTGCGGCGTTCGGTATGCTTGCCGAGCATCGGTGGGTGTTCATGATATTTTCGACAGTCGCGATAGCACTCATGCTTGTGTGGCTCGTTCGCGAGAAGCCGGAGAGCCTGTGGCTACGCATATCGGTCGCGGCGATAGTCGCGGGCGGCATCGGAAACATGATAGACCGTGTACGTCTCGGGTATGTCGTTGACTTTATAGACTGCCGCTTTATTGATTTCTACGTATTCAACGTTGCGGACTCGTTCGTATGTGTCGGGTGCGGAATGCTGATAGTCGGTGTGCTCTACGCGGAGATAGCGGAGCAGAGACGTAAGAAGAACGAAAAGACGGCGGAGGTGTCGTCCGATGAGGATAAATGAGAACGTAGGTGCCGAGTACGAGGAGACGGTGCTGCTCGTTGCGGAGCGTGACGGAGAGCGAGTGGACTCGTACATATCGAGTGGATGTGGGATATCGCGTTCGTCTGCACAGAGGCTCATAGGAGACGGTGCGGTAACTGTGAACGGTGCGGTCTGTGCGAAGAACTACCGAATGAAGAACGGTGACACGGTCGAGGTGAGCTTTCCCGAGAACGAGGAATGCGATGCGGCACCGGAGGATATACCGCTTGACGTAGTCTACGAGGACGAGGACATAATAATCGTAAACAAGCCGTGCGGAATGGTCGTGCATCCGGCACCGGGGCATACGTCGGGAACTCTCGTGAACGCACTGATGTACCACTGCGGAAGCTCACTTTCGGGTATCGGCGGCGTACTTCGCCCGGGGATAGTCCACCGTATCGACCGTGACACCACGGGCTTGATCTGTGCGGCGAAGAACGACAGCGCGCACCTTTCTCTTGCCGCGCAGCTTGCGGATCATTCGATGCACCGTGAGTACAGGATGCTGACGGTAGGGAATCTGCGTGAAGACAGCGGAACGATAGACGCGCCGATAGGACGTCATCCGGTAGATCGAAAGCGTATGGCGGTGGTCGCGAACGGACGTCGTGCCGTTACGCACTGGCGAGTACTCGAGCGGTATTCGGGCTTCACCTATGCAGAGGCGATCCTCGAGACGGGGCGTACACACCAGATCCGCGTACACCTTTCACACATCGGTCATCCGCTTGCCGGAGACGTCGTCTACGGAGGCGGACATACCGCGTTCGAGAAGCACAACGCCGCGCTGCTTGACGGTCAGGCACTTCATGCGTTCGCGCTGATACTTCGTCATCCGCGCACCGGTGAGGCGATGCGGTTTGAAACTCCGCTCCCCACAGGCTTTGAGACGGTGCTGGGGAAGCTTCGTGTCTGCTGATCCAACAGGCAGTCATCGGGTCACCTGAGCCGACGGGCGAAGTCGGCGTACTTTATATACAAAATCGGACGTGAGACATTTTCAATGATGCCCCACTTCCTTTTTTATCTGATTTTGCCGAACCTATTGAAATTTTTCCGCATATATGCTAACATATTCACAACAAAATTTTTCCGAAACGGAGATATTACTATGACGAACAGAAAAAATTGGAAGCTCGCTCTGTCGGTCGGACCGTCCGAGATAAAGCCGGAGTCGATGACGAAGCTTGCGAAGGAGGGTATCACCGAGATCGAGCTGTCGTGCGGTTCGCTTGCGCCGTTCTTTGACGAATTCGACTATCCGCACCGTTCTGTCGAGCTGTCACGCCTTGCGGAGGAGAACGGAGTGCGTATCTCGTCCGTGCATCTGCCGTTTGCGCCGTTCGGGCAGATCGACCCTGCCTCCCTTGACGAAAAGGTACGTGAATATGTAGTCAAGGTGCAGTCCGAGCTCATACGTGCGGCAGGAGCTGCCGGAGTCGGTATCGCGGTCATCCATCCGAGCGGAGAGCCGTACCGTGAGGACGAACGTGACGTTCGTCTTGCGGCTTCGCGTGAGGTCATAGCACGTCTGACGGACGTTGCGACCTCGGCGGGAATGATTCTTGCGCTCGAGAACATACCGCGCACCTGTCTTTGCAGGACACATGATGAGATGTGCGGCTATCTCGAGCAGATACCCGACCTCCGAGTCTGCTTTGACACGAACCACTGTCTGCTTGAGGACAACTGCGACTACATCCGTGCGGTCGGCGACCGTATCGTGACCCTGCACGTTTCCGACTACGACTTCACGGACGAGAAGCACTGGCTTCCGGGAGTCGGCAAGAATGACTGGGAGCGCATCCTCTCGACCCTCGAGGAGGTCGGCTACAACGGCAGATTCCTATACGAGACCGGTAGTGTCGGTAAATGCAATGAGATCGCCGCGAACCGTAAAATGCTCATGAAGCTTGACCGGATCTGATCATACGTACATTAAAATCTATAATTCGGAGGATACATCATGCTAAAGCATATACCGTGGGTAAGGCTCGGACGTGACATTCGCGTTGAGCTCGAGCAGTGTCTCGGTGAGGGACGTGAGGTAGAAAAGTATCGTGAGCTCGTGGATGCGATCTGCAAGCTGGACGATGACACGCTTATCGAAAACGAGGAGTGGATAGCAAAGGTCGGGGAGACCCTCTCGAACGCGCCTATACGTGCGGACTGGAGCTACGTTGAGCCGTCAACGCTTCCCGAGATATTCGAGACCGCACCGAAGACCAAGCCGATACTTCCCGAATGTCCGCCTGATGAGGTGCTTCTCGGAAAGCTCTCCGGCGCATGGCTCGGCAGGATAGCCGGCTGTCTTCTCGGAAAGCCGGTCGAGGGCTGGAGACGCCCGACTCTCCTTCCGGTACTACAGGCGACCGGAAACTATCCGATGGAACGTTACATATGTCAAAAGGAATTTTCGGACGAGCTTGTGGAAAAGTATCGTCTGAACCGTCATTCCTGCTTTGCGGACAACGTAGGGGATGCCTCTCCCGTTGATGACGACACGAACTACACGACCTTTGCGCTGAAGCTCGTTGAGAGCTACGGACGTGACTTCACGGCAGGTGACGTCATGGAGGGCTGGATGCGCTGGATCCCGATGCTTGCGACCTGCACGGCTGAACGTGCCGCATATCGTAACGGTGCCATGGGACTTCTTCCTCCCGAGACCGCAACGTACAAGAATCCGTATCGTGAGTGGATCGGCGCACAGATACGCGGCGACTTTTTCGGCTACATAAACCCGGGAGACCCCGAGACTGCGGCTGACATGGCGTTCCGCGATGCGTCCATCTCACACGTGAAGAACGGTATCTACGGTGAGATGTACATTGCCGCAATGATAGCGGCGGCAGCTGTTACGAACGATATGCGTACAGTTATCGAGACAGGTCTCTCGTACATTCCCGAGAGATCGCGTCTGACAGAGGAGATACGCGGTATCATAGCTCTGTATGACGGCGGTATGTCCGCGCTCGACATCATCGAGGAGATACATAAGAAATATAACGAGTTCTCCGGTCACGACTGGTGCAGTACCATTGCAAACGCAATGATCGTCACTATGGCTCTGCTCTGCGGTGAGGGTGACTTCGGACGTTCGATCTGTCTTGCGGTACAGTCTGCGTTCGACACGGACTGCAACGGTGCAACGGTCGGCTCGATACTCGGTATCATGCTTGGCGAAGAGGGCATAGACCCCTACTGGTACGAGGTATTCCACAAGTCTCTCTACACCTCCATCGAGGGCTACAACCGTGTGGACACGGAGTTCCTTGCCGCACGTACACTCAGCCTTTGCAAGAGATAATGTGTAAGGACGTAAAAACGACTGTCGGTGAGCGTGCCTCCGAGGCGGTGCATGATGGGTGTGCGCTCCGTCCCGACGGTGTGATATTCGACCTTGACGGTACGCTGTGGGACGAGACCGCCGTGACCGAGAGGGCATGGGTCGAGGTGCTGGCACGTCATCCGGAGGTAGAGAGCGAGCTGCCGCTCGACCGTGAACACGTGCGGCGGTACATGGGACTGACGAACGAGGAGCTGGCGGAGGTATTCTTTCCGTCACTCCCGTTTGAGGAGGCGTTTTCGCTCATGCGCGAGAGCTGTGAGATAGAGAATCGACTTCTTCCCGTGTGCGGAGGCACGCTCTATGACGGAGTGGGTGAGACACTTCGCGAGCTTCGCGAGAGGGGCTATCGGCTGTTCATAGTCAGCAACTGTCAGGACGGCTACATAGAGGCGTTTCTTTGCGCGCACGGCTTCGGTGAGCTTTTCGAGGATATCGAATGCTCCGGTCGCACCGGAATGACGAAGGCGCGAAACCTACAGCTCGTCATGGAGCGAAACGGTCTCCGTCGGGCGATACTCGTCGGGGACACGATAAGTGACGGTGCGGCGGCACGTGAGGCAGGTATACCGTTCGTGTACGCACTGTACGGCTTTGGCGAGCAGTGCGGCAGGGGTCGAACGAGCGACTACGACATAGGCATCGGGACGTTCAAGGCTCTCCGCTACGTACTCGGATAGGGCTGTTATCGCAGGATAACAAGGAGATATACATAATGCAGAGATGCAATTTTCACACACATACGAAATATTCCGACGGTCATGATACGCCGACCGAGATGCTCGAGAGGGCTATGGAGCTTGACTTTCGTGCGCTCGGCTTCTCTGATCACAGCTACACGCATAGGCGCGAGGACTATCCCATGTCCATCGAGGGACAGCGTGAGTACTGTCGTGAGATACGCGAGCTTGCGGAACGCTTCTCCGGCTCGATACGTGTCTACTGCGGTATCGAGCAGGATGCGGAGTCCGAGCTTCCGGCAGGTGAGTACGACTATATCCTTTCGTCCGTACACGAGCTGGTGTATCACGGTGAATTCTATCCGCTCGACTTGTGTGAGGCGGAGCAGAGAAGGGCGGTCGATACCCTCTTTGGCGGTAGCTACGTTGAGCTTGCGAAGGTGTATTTCGACCGACTGACCGAACACGTCATACGTCAAAAGACGGATATCGTCGGACATTTCGACCTTATAACGAAGTACGGTCTCATCCCCGAGGAGGATACGGAATATGTCGATGCCGCACTTGAAGCGGTACGTGAGATCGTGCGGCATTGCAGAGTGTTCGAGCTGAACACGGGAGCTATAGCACGCGGACTTCGCAGTGTACCGTATCCGGCGGCGTTCATCGTTGACGAGGTACGCCGTCTCGGAGGCTCGTTCATCATAAATTCGGACTGTCATTACAGGGACAGGCTCTGCTGCTGGTTCGAGGAGGGTGAACGCTTCCTTGAGTCGCACGGCTTCACGAAGGACGAGCACGCAGACCTGAACGATATCGTTCGTGATATCGAGCTGTGGAGATAGTCATATACGGAGGAGGATCTATGACAAATTACGAAGCGTTACCGAAGAATATATATTCGGGCGAATATCAGGCAGGGCATTGTCAGGGTATAGCCGTTGACACAGAGGGCGGCTACGTCTACTATTCGTTTACGACCATGCTCGTGAAGACCGACCTTCTCGGAAACTTTATAGGCTCGGCTGTCGGGCTGTGCGGTCATCTCGGCTGTATCTCGTACAATGCCGCCGACGGACGTGTCTACGGCTCTCTCGAATACAAGAACGACGGTATCGGGCGCGGCATAATAAATATGCTCGGCGGCGATATCGTCATTCCGGATGCGTTCTATATTGCGATATTCGACGTTGACCGTATCGACCGTGCGGACATGGATTCAGCCGAGGTCATGCGCTGTGCGTTCCTCTCTGAGGTGACGAACGATTACGCCGCAGAGGTCGCTCTTTCGGACGGTCGTACCGTGCCGCACAGGCTCGGGTGCAGTGGTATAGACGGCTGTGCTATCGGACCGATCCCGGGGGATATCGGCAGTGAACACTATCTGTTCGTTGCGTATGGCGTATATGCCGACCGTGAGCGTAACGACAACGACTATCAGGTCATACTGCGCTACGACATAGCGGAGCTTCTTCGCAGTGCCGACGTTCTTTCTCAGAACGATATGCACAGGAGCGGGCCGGAAAAGCCGCTCTCGAAGTACTACGTCTACACCGGAAACACGAACTACGGTGTGCAGAACCTCGAATACGACAGTGCTTCGAGCAAATATTACATGGCGGTCTATCGCGGAGGTAAGCCGCAGTTCAAGAACCCTCCGATGTTTGCGTTCGATGCGACCGTCGCACCTGTGACCGAGACGTTAAAGGGTGTCTATCCCGAGACGGTCGGTGAGGTGCTGACACTCGACAGCCACGGCATGGACGGTATCGACTTCGGCTACGGCTCGACCGGTCTTGCCTCTGTCGGAAACGGATATTTCTACATATCCCACGAGGGTCGTCGCGAAAATATGCAATACACCAACGTAAAGCTCTACAAAATGGTGAACGGTGAGTTCACGCTTGCGTAAAGCCGCGTTATATTAGGGCGTGTTTGAAAAAAGTCGATATGCACAGAATAGCGGAGCTTTTTGCGCTATACTTAACAACGCTTGGGAACTTTTGTGCCGTGCGCTTCGTCTAAGGCGTGTTTGAAAAAAGTCAATATGCACAGATAGCGGAGCTTTTTGCGCTA
>CAYSKU010000057.1:0-12496 GCA_964431775.1 uncultured Ruminococcus sp.
ATTACCTCTTACTTCTCGGGAAGATACGAGATGTGCTGAGAAGTGAGGAATTCAGAGCATATTTTGCGATAATAGGTATAGCGGTCAGCCTTGTTTTTGTAAGCCTTGTCGGACGTTTTGAAGCGTTTCCTCAAACGTACACGATCGAGGAAGCGTTCCGTCATTCGCTGTTTCAGGTGACCTCGCTTATGACGACCGCCGGATATACGACGACCGACTATCACGTGTGGTCTATGCTTGCAACGACCTCCTTAGTAATAGTCATGTTTATCGGTGCTATGGCAGGCTCTACTGCCGGCGGTATAAAGGTGTCACGTATCGTGATCGCACTCAAGGGTGCATATATAAATGTAAGAAAGCTGATAAGTCCGCGTTATGTTCCGAAAGCAAAGTTTGAGGGAAAAACACTTGAAGCAAAGACTATAAACGACGTTTTCGCGTTCATAACGCTGTATTTCTTCATCTTTTTGACGGCTATGCTGTTGTTAGCCTTTGACCCCGTAAACGGTCAGATAGTAGAGGTAGTGTCGGATGCCGGAGCATATACGGTAAAGCACGGCTTCTTCACTAATTTTTCGGCTGTCCTTACCTGTATCTCAAATGTAGGACCTGCGTTTGAAGCGGTCGGACCCTATGCCTGCTTTGCGGGATATAGCGAATTCTCGATAATAGCTCTGACCCTTACTATGCTGCTCGGCAGACTTGAGATATTACCTGTTCTGATCCTGTTCAGCAGAAGGACATGGAAAAAGGCCTGACCACACAAAAACGGCAGGAAGGTCAGGTACAACATAGGCCGCAGATAACACGATGTAGCATCTGTACGTGCGGTACACAAAAAATGTGTCATACTCGTGACATAGCTCATATACTTCAAGTGAGGACACTTCAGCCCTCAGGTAATTGTATAAGAGATACGGAGGATAATTGCAAGATCATGGAGCATCGAAAAAATGTAAATACTCCGCATAGCACGATAGATGAAGAAACATTACTGCGGTTGATGAGAGAAGCCGAGCCTGTAGCCGCGACCTTCGGCGGCAATGGTCGAAGAGACAGTAGACGAAGAAGCAGCGGCGGCAGCTGTGGCTGTGAGAACAGTCGTCGTGACACGCGCTACATCGAGCGTGTTCAGAATGACGATATGTCACGTCGTTACAGTCGTCCAAGCGGCAGCTGCGGCTGCGGCAACGATCAAAACGATATGGAAGACCAAAACGGAGATTGCTGCAAATGTAAGCCCGGAGGGGAAGTACAGACGGAGAATTTCTGCACCTCCTGTGCCAACGACGATAAATTAAAGGGTCTTCCTCTTGCGATGGCATATGTACCGATGCAGGAATGGGAGGATATATACGACGATGAGAACGCACTTTCACACGGAACGCTGTTCAAAGCTCTCGATCTGCCGTGGTATCAGTCCTCCTGTAGAGAAGGAGTCGGCGGCAAATGCAACAATGAACGGTAAAAGGAGCCTGCTAACAATATGAATGATCAGAAAAAACTCAAAAAAATGATCGAGACCTACTCCTTCGTGCTGTATGAGACCGTGCTGTATCTGGATACACACCCCGATTGCCGTCCTGCACTTCGTCAGTATGCGAAATGCCGCGAAAAGCTGCTTGAGGCAGTACGCATATACGAAGAGGAGTACGGTCCGATAACGATATACGGTAATAAGTCCTGCGATTCATGGGATTGGACTAAGGAACCGTGGCCGTGGGAACTTTAATATGCTATATCGATCGTGGGAAAGGAATCTGATTTATGTGGATCTATGAAAAAAAGCTCCAGTTTCCGGTGAAGATAAAAACTCCCGATCCGGCGACCGCACGGATCATAATATCACAGCTCGGCGGACCTGACGGAGAGCTTGCCGCCTCAATGCGATATCTGTGTCAGAGATTCAGTATGCCGTATCGTGAGATATCGGGATTGCTCACAGATATCGGAAACGAAGAACTCGCACATTTGGAGATGATCAGTGCGATACTCTATCAGCTGACTCGTTGTCTCGATGATGAGGAGGTAATGAATTCCGGCTTTGACACGTACTTTGTTGACCATACGACCGGTATATACCCGCAGGCGGCATCAGGCGTTCCGACCGACATGAAATATATCGGTGTCAAGGGCGATGTGCTTGCAGACCTCCACGAGGACATGGCAGCAGAGCAGAAGGCACGTGTTACGTACGACAATCTACTTCGACTTGTCGATGATCGTGATGTGTGTGAGCCGCTGAAATTCCTAAGAGAACGTGAGATAGTCCATTATCAACGCTTCGGTGAAGCACTTCGTATCGCGCAGGAGCATATGGACAGCAAGAATTTTTACGGCTATAACCCTGCATTCGACAACAGCTCTTGTCGAACCAATAGATAAACGATCCAAAAGCAGAAAAGCTGCCTCAGGTCTGACCTGCGACAGCTTTTTTATTTACTGTATTTACGAGGTGTAGTTCTATCGAGCCTTCAGTTGATCCTTGTGGCGATGACCTCTGCGTTTCCGGATATTCTGACATCCGCTTTACCCGCCGGAATGAAATAGCTGTCTCCACGGTGCAGGGGAAGAAGCTCATCACCCATCTCCAAACGTCCGTTATCGGAGTCTAAGATAAGAATGGATACAAAGCTGCTCTCGTCAACATGAATGATAGCGGTGCTTTCCTTTGAGGTCGTGTATTTTTCCGAGGTGAAATACTTGCAAGCACAAAGGACGTCATCCGATGACTTCTTGCTTGCGCGCTCCAAACGAATGGCCTCGATCTCCTCGTTCGTGCGGAGCTTTATAACGTCCAACGCTTTTTCGGTATGTAGCTGACGCAGGCTTCCGTCAGACTGACGACGATTGTAGTCGTATACTCGATAGGTGATGTTCGAGTTCTGCTGTATCTCGGCGATCAAGATACCTGCACCGATAGCGTGTACCTGTCCGGACGGAATGAAATAAACATCCCCACGCTTGACCTCAACATAATTGAGCTCATCTTCCACCGTTCCGTTCTCGATGGCGTGAGCGAATCTGTCGATGGTACATCCGTCTGCCAGACCGTACACGAGACGTGCCCCTGGTTCTGCATCCATTACATACCACATCTCCGTCTTGCCGAATTCATTTTCCTTGGAAAGAGCATATTCGTCATCGGGATGGACCTGTACGGAAAGGTCGTTGGCTGCATCGATGAACTTTATCAAAAGAGGGAAGCGGTCGTTGTATTTGCCGCAATTCGTTCCGAGAACGTCGAGCTTTCCGAGTGCGATGTACTTTTCCATGGAAATACCGGCATACTCACCGTTCGCGATAATGCTCATACCGTCATTTCGAACCGTAAGCTCCCATGACTCCGCTATTTTGTCAAACGGTGCGGTCTTTGCATAGTCCTTTTTCAGCTTATCGCCACCCCAGAGGATCTCTTTAGAAACGGGACGCATAAGAAGGGGGTATTTTTTCATAATGATCGTTCTCCATATAAATTATGTAAGGTTGTGTGGCTTTTATTTGAAGGGTCAGCTGTCAGCTCCGAAAACGAGCTTGTCTATCCACATATCGCGCAGTCCCATAGTCAAACCACGGTGAGAGTTGCGATATTTACAGCAGGCCTTGTGAAACTCGGGTAATGCGGTAGCATCATACTGTAGTGCGCGGATCAGCTCCTCTTTTAAAAGTGGCATGATATCCTCGTAGGAGGACGGCATATCACATTCGATTATGAATGCATGAGGATTCAATATCTTTATGATGGTGTACATCGGTATAGCCAGAGCAGAGGCGTAATCCTCGGGGCAACGTGCAAGATTGATCCGATCCTCAAGTGACAGACCGCGGAGCGAGGGCATCTTTCCGAACTCACATGCCATATGATCTCGACCGAGTATTACGTCACCCTTTACAGCAAATGCTCCGCATACGTATCGCTCACCGATGTACCAATAGACTATGTTTTTCTCTTTGTAATTGTCTATGTACATTATGTTGGAGCGTGCGGCGGCATTTATGTGAGAATCTATCATGATAGGGATATCCTTGAAATACAGCTCCAGGGATTCACGTATATTCATCTGACAGAGCTCTGGAATACGAAACGTACTTACGGAATCTGTTTCGGCGTTGTACGGACCGGGGCAGGAGACACCGACGCCAAAGCAGTTTTTTAATTTATAGGCGTGTTCTACGTAGCCTGCGGCATCGTAGAACAGGTGATGAAAGCTGTCATCGAAGGATAGATCAGGCTTGCGTTTGTAAATAAATTTATCGACCATTTGAAGACGAAGGTTAAGTATAGCTATGTGGAAGTCATATGAAGTAATATCCAATATCGCTGCGTATCTGTCGGAGTTTACCTTCAGCATACCGGCACGGCGACCGGCTTTTGCTTTGACCTCCTTCGCTTGAAGTATGACCTTCATATCGAGTAGAGCATCGACCACCTTACCGACTGTCACAAGGCTGAGGTCTGTCTTTTCTGAGATCGCCGCACGACTTATCTTATCGGCATCGGCAATAGTGTTGAAGATAGATTTGACACTCTCGCATTTTATGCTCTTTAATGTGATATTATTCATTTATCGCGATCCTCTCCATAATGGCAGATAACGGTGTACAAGAAAAAATATCCGCAATTTGTACAGCAGTTGAAAAATATATGTGTGCTATTAGCTATATTATAGCCAATAATTCAGGAAAAGTCAATATAAAATTATTAATAATTCCTATTGTCAACGTTCAATTTGCCGATCTCGACCCACGAAAGGGAAAACAGTTTTTTTGAACACGCGATCCTGCAAGTGATACTGACTGTATTTTTGCCGAGGATCATAGTTTTTTTGAAGTATTCGTATTGACATGGGAGTTAGTCGGATGTATAATATAATAAAAATCATTATAGTCACTTGTCGTTGATTGTGGCGTTCTGTAAAGGAGAGACTGTTGTGGAAACGATAATAAAAAACGAAGCTGTTGAGTCTGAAAGCGAGACACCGACCTGTGGTGAGCGCGAGCAGATCATGACCGACGAGCATGATATCCGCTTGCCCGAAGCGGAGCTTGAAGTAATGATGGAGGTCTGGAACGGCGAAGCACCTATGACGACGAATTATCTCATGAAAGCGATAGGAGACCGAAAGGGATGGAAAGCTCCTACGCTGATCTCGTTTTTGGTAAGACTGGAGAAGCGTGGCTTCATTACGTCATACAAAGAGGGAAAGGAACGCTATTATTCACCGGTCGCCGACCGGACGCTGTATCTGAGGCGGATCACCGAGCGTTTTTTGGATACATATCATAACGGTTCGTTCGTTGATATGCTGAACGTTTTGTACAGCGATCGAGATTTCACCGATAAAGAGGTCGATGAGCTGCTCGAATGGCTGAAAAGAAAGTATCGCTGAACAGCATGGAAGTAAATAAGGCACTTTTTTATAAGATAGTATACGATTCCACTTTAGACACGCACCTAAGATATAATATCGGTACTTATAAAGAGAAAAAGCTACACATAATGATGAAAAGGTACTTTGAAGAGGATACCGAATATCATGAAGTTCCGATAAACGGCTATATCGCCGATATATGCCGTGACGGCGTGATAACCGAGATACAGACAGGTGGTTTTTCGGGATTAAAGCCGAAATTAGCCGCTTATCTCGACGACTATAAAGTTCGGCTCGTATATCCTTTGGCATATGCCAAATATATCTCGTGGATAGATCCGACAGACGGTTCTATCACTTCTCGAAAGAGATCGCCGAAGAAGGAGACTATATATACCGCTCTATTTGAGATGGTTCGGATATTGCCATACGTAAAAAACGATAATCTTACGGTGATCGTGCCGTTTCTTGAAGTGGACGAGTACCGATTGCTTGACGGCTGGAGCCGCGACAAAAAAAGAGGGTCACATCGTTACGAGCGTATCCCGACGGAGCTTTTTAAGATCGAAGAGATATATACAAATGCCGATTATGCGCGATATATTCCCGAGAATTGCGAAACAAATTTTACGCGTGCCGATCTTGCGAAGGCGGCACATATCTCACTGCGCGATGCGGGTGGAATATTGAGCGTCTATATCGAGCGCGGACTTATCGTGCGAACGGGAAAATGCGGAAATGCACACCTGTACTCACGTGTTATATGAGCGCGGCACATGAAAAATTAAAGATTTTTAATAAATGAAATTATCGAAAACGTATTGAATTTTTTTATAAAAATGCTATAATAATCGTAACGGCTGATCATGATGCTGTCATGATCGAATCGACACACGATCTTCTTTTGCAGAGAAAGGAAACAAATTTATGAATTACGGTATTCAGATGTACAGCCTTCGCGACATTACCGGACAGGACCTCGAGGGCGCGCTCAAGGCAGTAGCGGACATGGGCTACAAGACGGTGGAATTTGCCGGCTTCTTCGGTCATTCCGCAGAGGACGTTCGCGATATGCTCCTCCGTTATAACCTCGTTTGCAGTGGTACTCACAGCGGTCTCGGCGATCTGCTCAACAATTTCGATGAGACTGTAAAGTTCCATAAGACTATCGGAAATAAGAATTACATAATCCCCGGTCACGACCTCGGCACACGTGAAAAGCTCGATACATTCATCGCACAGTGCAATGAGATAGCTCCGAAGCTCCGTGCAGAGGGGATCGAGCTTGGCTATCATAATCATTCTCACGAATTCTATGATATGCCCGAGGGATATCAGATCCATAAGGAGCTCGAGGAACGCTGTGACGTGTTCTTTGAGCTTGATACCTACTGGACGTTCGTAGCAAAGCTCGACCCGATCGCTACTATGGAAAGACTCAAGGATAGGATCCGCGTTATCCACCTTAAGGACGGCTCTCCCGACGGTCACGGCTGTTCTCTCGGTATGGGTAGTGCTCCTGTTGCGGCTGTACGTGCTAAGGCTATCGAGCTTGGCTTCGGCATCGTCGTTGAGAGCGAGGGACTTGACCCGACAGGTAAGGAAGAAGTCCAGCGTTGCATAGATTATCTCCACACTCTTGACTGAAGCATCACAGGAGCGGTAGCTGACTCAGCGAAAAAATATTTGAATGGAAAGGATCGCGGTTAATTGCCTAATAGAAACAATAACGTACATTTTAACATTCCGATACCGATCATCGTAATAGCCTTTATCTACTGTTGGCCGGTCGGTATCGTATTGACGATTCTCCGCGGTCTTTCCACTCATGAACAGAACAAAGGCGATCTCAGATCAACGGATCGCTCGGAGGTAAAAAAGACTTTTGAGCGAGCGGATGTGCGAGGTCGCAGAAAGACACGGCACACAAAGGGAAAAAATATCTCCACTGCCACAAAGCTCTCCAGGCTACTGGCTATCTTGCTCGGATGTCTGAGCGTATTTCTTACTCTGATGATCGGTGTAGAACTTCTACCGGGTATCTCTCTTGGCGAATTTTTGCCTCTCTTCTTGGCTATAGCCTTTCCTTTTTGTACGGCTTCTGTCGGGTTTGGGATCGCCTCAAAGGCGTTTGGAAACCGCGATACTCGATTCGGAAGGATACGTGCCATCATCGGCAATCGTGAGAGCATCAATCTGACAAAGCTGGCACTTGCTTCGGACGAGAGCCTTAAAAAGGTTCGCAAGGACGTTCAGGAGATGATCGACAAAGGCGAGTTCGGCGAGTATGCGTATATCGATCTCGGAACGAACAATTTTATGCGTTCACCATACGCTGAGCCTGACGAGCCGGAGAACTTGGATCATCGTAGCGTCAAATCGGACGATCTCTCCGAGAATATTTCTACGGAGACGACCACGCGTGCCGAGGAGAGCAACGACTTCGGTAAGATCATTTCCGAGATACGCCGTCTGAATGACGATATAGCGGACGTTCAGGTCTCCGAGCGTATCGATCGGATCGAGGAGCATACGAGAAATATCTTCGAGTATGTGACCGATCACCCCGATGCAATGCCGCAGATACGGACGTTCATGAATTATTATCTCCCGACCACACTGAAGCTGTTGGAATCCTATAGCAGGATAGAGCGTGTCGGAGTGGCAGGAGAGAACATGAAGCAGTCCAAGGAGAAGATAGAGAGCATTCTTGACCTTCTTGTGATAGGCTTTGAACAGCAGGTAGATCAGCTTTTCAAAAACGAGTCTATAGATATTTCAAGCGATATCACAGTCCTTGAGAAGATGATCCAGAAAGACGGTCTGAGTGGCAAGAGCGACTTTGATGTGTCAAAGTATAATGAATTTTCCGATGAGATATCGGACGTCCTTGGAGGTGCGGCAGCTCAGTCTGCTCCGACCTCCGATCCTGAAGCTTCCGAACAGTAAAAAACGCCGACCGACGTTGGAAGATGTACGCAATGTGCGTCTTCCAAACCGAAACGGTACACGAATAGGAAGTCGCAAGAAGTCTGTCTCAAATACAACAAAAAGCTCCGTAGGTGTCACTGTTGCATCTCCGGAGCTTTGTTTGGGTATGTGCTTTTCACAAGATACTGTACAACAGCCTCACCGCCACCATTCCCACTATCTCATCATCTCTCCTTGCCTATCAATACCTCTGCGTTCCCGTAAAATATATTTTCCTTAAGCTCATCGGAGATCGCAAGTGAATCTATATATTCGAAGGTCTCACGCGGATCGCTCCACGGACAGTCGCTGCCGAAAAGTATACGTCGGCTGTCATGCTTGTTTAGCATACGTGCAGCTCGTTCGCGGCTCAGACCCTCTACAGAACCCATTGATGTGTCGATATACAGATCCTTTCCGAGAAGCTTCTCCTCGACCTCTGCCCACATCATGTTTCCACCGAAATGAGCGCAGATCAATGTCGTGTTCGGACTTCTGCTCAAACGGTTCAGGATGGCATCCGGTGTAGCCCATACCTTGTTTGTAGAGTAAACGTCAAAGCCGGCATGGATGACGACGAACATACCGAGCATGGCAGATGTGTCGAAGATCTCGTCAAAGGTAGCATCATCGATATTTACGCCCATATAATCGGGATGAATCTTTATGCCCCTGATCCCTGCCTTTTTCAAACGCTCGAGCTCCTCGGATTTCTGCGTTGCGTGCGGATTTATGCTTCCGAGAGGTACCAAACGATCGCCGTGCGCCCGTAAGGTGTCGATCGCAAAATTGTTGACGTTCGTCATCTGCTTTGCGTTGGTGGCAATATTGCAGACTACCGAACGATCTACGCCGCACCGCTCCATTTGTCGAATGAGTCCGCAGACTGTGCCGTCGGTGTGTGGAGTCATTCTTACCTTTGCGGCAAGAGTTCCGAGTGCGCGTTCGGACAGCTTATCGGGGAACGCATGGGTGTGAAAATCAATGAGCATATAAAGTACCTCCGTGGCAGTATCGAGGTCGGTAGACCTGTTCGACGACTTACCTTTGGCTATGAAGATCCGAACAAAGGTAAAGCGTAGGGCAAAACTATCGCGCTCGTTGCTATAACGTGTTTATCGATAAACGCCTTTCGATATCTATGGAGTTGTCGAACGAGTCCAGTATAAACGATTCGTATTATTAAAATAACGTCAAATTATGAATTTTTTTTTAATATTTTAAAAATCACTTGATATTGTTTGAAAAGGGAGTTATTATTTATACAATGGGGTAGAATGGGACTTCAAATTACGAAATACTTTATTTGAGGTCTGCCTGCCCTGTGTTTACGCATTTTTTATTTTTATACGGAGGATATAATGGATAAAACAAACATTGCCCAGACAGTCGGTGAACTCCGTGAGCTTCTTTTGAAAACGGATGCTGCCTCAGCAAAAAATGGTGTGCTCGGTGCAAGAGAACGTATCACCGGACTTTTCGAAGAAGGCACCTTTACGGAGACCGCCGCGTATACCTCACGTCGTGTCAGCGAATTCGATGACAGTACTCCCGACGAGCTTGAGAGCGTGATTACGGGATACGGTTCTGTGAACGGTCGTCTTGTTTATGCTTTCGCACAGGACATTGCAAGAGCAAAGGGTTCTGTGAGTGAAGCAAGTGCCAAAAAGATATGTGCAGTCTATAAGCTGGCAGTAGAAAACGGCTGCCCGATAGTCGGTATCTTCGACAGTGCCGGAGCTTATCTGCCCGAGGGTGTTCGGACACTTGCAGGCTACGGTATGATAATGAAGGCTGTTTCCGCGGCTTCCGGTGTTATTCCGCAGATCGCGATCTGTGCCGGTGTTGCTCAGGGAGCTTCTGCCGTTATCGCTTCCATGTTTGATATGGCTATCGTTACCGATGACTCCAAGATCAGCGTTAATCCTCCGTTTATCGTAGGTGGAGGTACCTCCAAGGACTCTACCGAAGCGGGAATTGCCGCATACACGACCGCAGGAGATATCGAAGCGATCAACGCCGCACGTGAGCTGCTTTCCTACATCCCGTCGAATAACGAGGAAGGTACTGTCGAGCTTGAAACGAACGATGAGATCAACCGTCACATCAATGCCGAGCTTGCTGATGTACGCGCCCTCGTGAAGTCGTTTGCAGATGACGGGAAGTATCTTGAGCTTTATGCAGATCACGCAAATGTCGTATCTGTAGGCTTCATATCTCTCGCAGGTGTAGCTTGCGGTATCGTCGGAACAGACCACGCCGAAAATGCCGGAAGACTGACCTCTGCCGCAGCCAGAAAGGCGGCAAAGTTCATCAGCTTCTGTGATTGCTTCGGAATTCCGGTGATCACGCTCGTAGATTCCGAAGGCTTTGCTGTTTCCGGTGACGAGGAAAAGAACCCCTTCTGCGCCGAGATAGGTAAGCTTGCCGGATGCTATGCAATGGCGAAGACCTCTCTCATCACTCTTGTGACCGGTGCGGCATACGGTTCTGTATTCTCGGTTCTCGGTTCGAAGGCTATCGGCGCGGACATCGTATTTGCGACCGACACAGCAAAGATCGGCTGTATGAGCGCGAAGTCTGCTGTAGCACTTCTCTGGAACGATAAGATCGACCGTGATACCACTCGTGAAGAGCTCGAGGCAAAGTGGGATGCAGAGGTCACTACCGCTGTTTCCGCTGCACGTGCAGGTGAGATCGACGACATTATAGAGGCGACTGAGATCCGTCAGAGACTTGCTTCCGCTGTCCTGATGCTTTCGGCTAAGTCTACGGCAATACCGCGCCGCCGTCACGCAAATATGCCTCTTTGATCATTAGGAGGGAATCATGTCCTATTTATCGATTTTTCTTGCCTCAGAGATGACGCTCGCGGAAAAATTTGCTTTGTCCGGCGAAATGTTGCTCCGTGGTCTCGGTACCGTTTTCATGGTACTTATTATTCTGTGGGGCTTTCTCTCGCTGTTTAGATTTTTCAGTACTCCTGAAAATAAAGCTGCATCCAAATCTCAAAGCCCTGCTCCTGCCGAGGAAAAAAAGGTCGCACCGGCTCCTGCACCCGTAGCAACGAATACAGAGTCTGCTGCGGTGAAGAACGATGATACGGCTGTGATCGCCGCGATCTGTGCCGCTATCGAAGCATACCGTGCTTCCGAGGGACTGTCGAGATTGCCGTATAGAGTAGTTTCCTTTAAGCGTAAGACCGGACATAAGGGTTGGTCTGGCGAAAGGGAAGAATGATCGTAGATCGATCAGTATCGTGTCCGTGTTCTATAGTTTAATTATTTTTGGAGGAATAGCACCATGAAAAAGTATAATGTTACCGTAAACGGCGTAACCTATGAAGTTCTCGTTGAGGAAGCAGGTGTAGTATCTGCTCCCACAGCAGCACCTGCTCCGGCACCCGTAGCAGCACCGACTCCCGCACCTGTAGCAGCACCTGCACCGACAGCAGCACCTGCTCCGGCGGCAGCACCGGCAGCTTCCGGCAGTGCAGGCTCTGTCAAGGTCACTGCACCGATGCCCGGCACTATCCTTAAGATGAACGTTAAGGTCGGCGATACCATAAAGGCTAATGATCTCGTCTGCATCCTCGAGGCGATGAAGATGGAGAACGAGATATTCGCTTCCGAAGGCGGTGTCGTTAAGTCTATCGAAGCCGCACAGGGTTCCAGCGTAAACTCCGGTGACGTTATCATTACCTTAGGTTGATCAAAGCTCCCTCATACTGTAATTGATAGGAGTGACTTATTTTGGCTACATTCTTTACTGATTTCTATAATTCGACCGCTCTTCCCAGATTATTCGCAGACCCGGTCCTTCTGGTCAAGACTTTGATCATGTACGTGATCATCGGTTGTCTGTTCTACCTCGCGATAGTCCGGAAGTTCGAGCCGTTACTTCTTTTGCCGATCGCTTTCGGTATGCTTCTCGCGAACCTTCCGGGAGCAAATCTCTACCATATGGATCTCTTCATCAACGATACCGGCGCACCGCTCAACGGTCAGCAGATCATTGAAGAAGGAAACCTTCTGGACTTTTTGTATCTCGGTGTCAAGCTCGGTATCTATCCGTCGCTCATTTTCCTCGGAGTCGGCGCGATGACGGACTTCACCGCACTTATCGCCAATCCGAAATCACTGCTCCTCGGAGCG
>CAYSKU010000058.1:0-12406 GCA_964431775.1 uncultured Ruminococcus sp.
GGAGTAGCCGTGCATTTTGTAGGGGGGCTTAGAACGCTTGGTCTCCTCCTCGGAGATGCCGTCGAGCATCTGTACGTCGGAGATGGAGCCGAGCGTCGCTATGGTCATGACCTGAGTCTGACCTCTCGTGAACATACCGGAGCCGTGGTCACGGTTGAAAAGGTGTACCTCGGCTGCAAGAGGACGAATCTGATCCATACGTCTGCCGTCAACACGCTTCTGCTCGTCAAGGAGCCAGCGGCGAACGATCTTCTTCTGGATCTTGTAGAGTACCTCGTTCAGAACGACGTGCATCTCCTCGTTGCCCTCATCGAACTTGTTGTAGACAGCCTCGGTGATGGGAGCCATACGTGCATCGCGAACGTTCTTGTCGTCGGTGTCGAGCGCGAGCTTGACATCCTCCGCACAGAAGTCGTATACGGCGTCAAAAAGCGCGGGATCGAGCTCTGCGGAGGGATATTCGAACTTCGGCTTTCCGACCTCTGCAACGATACCGTCGATGAAGGTGCAGAGCTTCTTTATCTCCTCGTGAGCGAGCATGATAGCCTCGAACATCTTGTCGTCGTCTACCTCTGCCGCACCTGCTTCGATCATAACGACCTTCTCGTGAGTACCTGCAACGGTAAGCTCGAGACTGCTGCGGTCACGCTGCTCGGCGGTCGGGTTGATGATGAGACCCTCCTCCTCGGTCAGACCTACGAAAACGCCGCCTATCGGACCGTTCCACGGAATATCGGAGATGGAGAGCGCGATGGACGCACCGATCATACCTGCGATCTCGGGGGAGCAGTCGTGATCGACTGCCGTAACGAGAAGGGATATCGCAATGTCGTTGCGGAGATCCTTCGGGAACAGAGGACGTATCGGACGGTCGATGACACGAGAGGTAAGGATAGCCTTTTCGCTCGGTCTTCCCTCTCTCTTGAGGTAAGAGCCGGGGATACGTCCGACGGCATAGAGACGCTCCTCGAAGTCGATGGACAGGGGGAGGAAGTCGATACCGTCACGCGGTCTGTCGGAAGCGGTGGCGCAGGCGAGAACAGCCGTGTCGCCGTAGCGGACGAGTACAGAGCCGTTAGCAAGTCCTGCCATCTTACCTGTCTCGATCACGAGAGGACGACCGGCAAGATCATAGGAAAATGTCTTGTAATTCTCAAACATTTCAGTATACCTTTCTATTTAGTAATATCAAAAGCATGACAGTCAAGGAAGGAATACCCGCACCGCTGAGGCTCAGCACTTAAACAAAAGCGCGAGACGTCGTGTTCTTGTTTAACTGCTAATCCGGAGCGGCTTTACCGCATATTCCCACACATAGCTTGTAAAAAACAGACCGCGGCGGATCGAGACGTAAAGATCCGCAGTCCGCCGCAGTAAAAATGTCTGTTCGTTGCTCGGAGAAGAGCCTACCAGGACTTATCTTCTCAGACCGAGCTTTTCAACGATAGCGCGATAGCGTTCGATATCGTTATCCTTGAGGTAGCCGAGGAGGTTACGGCGATGACCTACCATCTTGTTCAGACCGCGGCGGCTGTGATGGTCCTTCTTGTTAGCCTTGAGGTGCTCGGTAAGGGTCTCGATACGGTAGGTAAGGATAGCGATCTGTACCTCCGGAGAACCTGTGTCGCCCTCGTGTACCTTATAGGTGTCGATGATCTCCTGCTTCTTTTCCTTGGTGAGCATAGTTAAAGCTCCTTTCACCTGTTAAAAATTATGCGGAACTTTCCCCCGAGACCGGGCAGAGGGTGGGTGAATCGTCGCTATACGACCTTGTATCCGTCAACCGGGAAACGGGCATTCCGAATAGTATTATATCACAAGATCTCGTTTTTGTAAACGTTTTTCGAAAAAACATATCACAAAATTTTTCCTGCATGGCGCAAGGAAACTGTATATTTTGGTGTCGGCTGAGGTCGGCTGAGCCGACAGGCATGAATCGGGGCGGCTGAGCCGACAGGCATGAATCGGGGCGGCTGAGCCGCCGAGCATGAATCGGGGCGGCTGAGCCGCCGAGCATGAATCGGCGTTATTTCAGCTGAGATCAAAAGATATCCCACGACAATATAATCGGTGCAGATCTGTCCACAGACCCGGCTGACGGCTCGTTTTATGCAGACTGCATAGGACATTATGTCAACCCATCCCAACTCAGCATATACTGTACTATCCCCATACCGATAGGAGGCTCTGCCATGAAGGTCGTCGTTTGGAAAAGTCCACGCTACGCCGTCCCGTTCCTTAAGCGTTTCTTCAAATTCAAAAAGTGATATCCACCCCACAAGCCAAAGGCGGAGCGACAACGTCGCCTCCGCTTTTTTGACGTCCGTATTTTACCATGTTGTATTTTCTTTTCCGTTTCCCTTCGTTTTTATACAAATTACCCGTTGACAAACGAAAAGGCGTGTGATATAATAGTGATACCTCGCATAGAGGGTTATTTTTTTGCGCGCTCGGGTCTACCCGATCCGCAGATCCGACCCCGCAGAGGGAGGTACAGCAAGTGACGGCTCACGTGGCTGTCAAAATCTTTAAGGAGGTGCCGATCTATGAGAGTTAAGATCACTCTTGCCTGCAGCGAATGCAAGTCTCGCAACTATGACACAAAGAAGAACAAGAAAAACGATCCCGACAGAATCGAGCTCAAGAAGTACTGCCGCTTCTGCCGCAAGCACACCGTACACAAGGAAACAAAATAATTTCGAGTAAGGAGCTTTTCGACATGGCTGAAAAGGAAAACAAGACTGAGCTCGAAAAGTCCGAAGCGAAAAAGCCCGCTAAGGAAAATAAGCCGAAGGATGATAAGCCCTCCCTCGGTCAGAGACTCGGCACATGGTTCAAGTCCATCAAGTCCGAATGCAAAAAGATCTCGTGGGCATCCTGGAGTTCCGTTCGCTCGAACAGCATCATCGTTATCGTCAGCGTGATCATCATCAGTGCTGTTCTCGGTATACTCGACTATTGCTTCTCCGGTGCGATCGTCGGTCTCAGCCGTCTCCTGTGAGCCACGGCAAGGACTATCACGTGCGTGATGATCATACGTCTGCGACAAATACGGAGGTTACGATAATACTATGAGCGATATTAACGAAATGAACCAAGGTCTGCGTTGGTATGTCGCGCACACCTATTCCGGGTACGAAAACAAAGTCAAGGCTAACCTTGAAAAGATCGTGGAGAACCGCGGTCTCGGCGATAAGATCGTCGATATCCGTATCCCCACGGAGATCGTCGTCGAATCGGACGGCGGTATGGAACGCGAGGTCGAGAATAAGATATTCCCTGCCTACGTTCTGATAAAAATGGAGATGAGCGATGAGACCTGGCATATCGTCCGCAATATTCGCGGAGTTACAGGCTTCGTAGGTCCGGGATCTAAGCCCGTTCCGCTCACAGACGAGGAGACCGCCGCGATAATCCGCGAGGAGCCCGAGGTAACAGCCTCGAACGCCTTCAAGGTCGGCGATCTCGTAAACATCATAGACGGCGTTTTCCGTGGCTACAGCGGAAAGCTCGAGACCATCGACGAGGAGTCCGATGAGGTAACTGTCATCGTCTCGACGGTCGGTCGCGATATGTCCGTCACACTCGATAAGAAATGTATCGAGAAGGCTAAGGACAGATAGGTCAAGCCTCAATGTATACGGTGCGATGCAGCCGGTAAATGCATCAGATCAGTGGGAGGGAGATTAATTTTTTTGAAAGTCTCTCGTCATAAACCACATATGGAGGAAATTTGCTATGGCAAAGAAAATTGTCGGCTATATCAAGCTTCAGCTTCCCGCCGGTAAGGCTACCCCCCAGCCGCCGGTAGGTCCTGCGCTTGGTGCATACGGTGTCGCTATCCCGAACTTCACCAAGGAATTCAACGAAAGAACCAAGAATGACATCGGTCTGATCATCCCGGTAGTTATCACCGTTTACGCCGACCGTTCGTTCACATTCATCACCAAGACTCCGCCGGCTCCCGTTCTGATAAAGAAGGCTTGCGGTATCGATACTGCATCCGCAGCTCCGAACAAGACCAAGGTCGCTACCATCAAGAAGGATCAGGTCCGTCAGATCGCCGAGACCAAGATGAAGGACCTCAACGCCGGCTCGATCGAAGCAGCTATGAGCATGATCGCAGGTACGGCTCGTTCCATGGGCGTAGTTGTTGAAGACTGAGGAGGACGGAAAGAATGTTTAAGGGTAAGAAATATACTGACAGCGCAAAGCTGATCGAAAAATCCAAGGTATACGATCCCGCAGAGGCACTGGCTCTCGTTTGCCAGACCTCCAAAGCTAAGTTCGATGAGACCATCGAGGTACACCTCAGCATGGGTCTTGACGGACGTCACGCAGACCAGCAGATCCGCGGCTCCGTCGTTCTCCCCAACGGTACAGGTAAGGACGTTCGCGTTCTCGTATTCGCAAAGGGCGACCGTGCAAACGAGGCAAGAGAAGCCGGTGCAGACTATGTTGGTGACACCGACCTCGTTGAGAAGATCCAGAAGGAAAACTGGTTCGAATTCGACGTAGTCATCGCTACTCCCGACATGATGGGTACTATCGGTCGTCTCGGTCGTGTACTCGGTCCTAAGGGTCTCATGCCGAACCCGAAGACCGGTACTGTAACGATGGATGTTGCAAAGGCTATAAACGAGGCTAAGGCAGGTAAGATCGAGTATCGTCTCGACAAGACCAACCTCGTACACTGCCCGATCGGTAAGGCTTCCTTCGGTGTAGAAAAGCTCTCCGAGAACTTCAACACTCTCGTTGCGGCTATCATCAAGGCTCGTCCGGCTGCTGCTAAGGGTCAGTACATCAAGAACTGCGTTATCGCTTCCACGATGGGCCCCGGCATCAAGGTCAACACCACCAAGGTCGGCTGAGCCGACAGGCAGTCATCGGCGTACTTTCAGTTGAGATCGAAAGCGATCCCACGAGGGTGGAGTTTGTGCAGGACAGGCAGTCATCAACGTTCGTGAAGTCGAAGTCGCAGGATGACCCACGACAATATAGATAATATAAAAGGTAGGTAACGTTTCGGCGTTCCCTACCTTTTTCTTACGTGCGGTCTGCAAAAGACAAACGTTCTATAGATACCGTGCGGTCTGCATATGACAAAATTTCAGCCGACACCGTGCGGTCTGCATAAGACAAACGTTCTATAGACCAAACTTGTACCAATAACATTGTCGTGGGATATCTTCCAATTTCGACTTCACGACCGCCGATTCATGCCTGTCGGCTCAGCCGACACCGTGCGGTCTGCATAAGACAAACGTTCTATAGACCAAACTTGTACCAATAACATTGTCGTGGGATCTCTTCCAATTTCAACCGCACGACCGCCGATGACTGCTTGTCGGCTCAGCCGACCTCAGGCTGCCTCAGGCGACCTACAGGCAGGAGTAAAGTATGTTCCGAAGTCGAGGGGAGATGTACGCCTCCTGATTGTTCAGCATATGCTGCGTGTATACGAGGGCGACATCGTTGTCGGGGGCGATAATGACCCAAACTCCGGCGGCTCCTCCCCAGCCGAACTCACCGACCGGACTCAGCGCACCTCCACGCTCCGGATGAAGCATCGTCCGCACACCGTAGCCGTAGCCGTAACCGGCAAGCTGCTCCCACGTAAAGTCACGCGACAGCTGCTCGTCCGTCAACGTGTTGCGTCTCCACAGGTCGATCGTCGCACGTGAGAGGTAACGGTAGCCGTTCTTCGCCGTGCCGCCTCCGGCTATGCACGAGGCAAACTTCATGTAGTCCGCACACCCCGATACGATACCGGCACCGCCCGAATCGTAGTTCTCACCGAGAATGTGTCCGCAAACGTTCTTCGTCCGCAGATACTTTCCGAGATCGTCACGATAGTCGTACTGCACCGCCATACGTCCGAGCTTCTCCTCAGACGGCAGGTTGTAGCAGGTGTCCTCCATCCCGAGCGGCTCGAACAGCACCTCACGTGCATAGTCGCGCAGTCTCTTTCCCGTCACCGCCTCGATAAAGCCGCCGAGAACGTCGTGACAAAGGCTGTACTGCCACCTCGTGCCGGGTTCGAAGCAGAGCGGCGACTTCGCCATAGCTCGAACCACCTCAAGCGTCGTACAGCGGCAGTCAGTCTCCTTACGCAGAGCGTTCACCGCCGGTGTGTTGAAGTTGTAGTCAAAGCCTGCCGTCATGTTAAAGAGCTGACCCACCCTTATCGGGGTCTTCGCCGGAGCAAGCTCCTCTCGTCCGTCTACCGTGGTACGTATGTACATCTCACGAAACTCCGGTATGTACTCGTACAACGGGTCGTTCATCGTGAACAGCCCCGCTTCGTGCAGACGGAGCGCGAGACTTGTCGTTATGACCTTCGAGGCAGACCAAAAATAGTACAGCTCGTCTCCGCACATCCTCCGTCCGTTCTCAACGTCAGCCCAGCCTGTCGCATAACGGTATACCTCATTGCCGCCGACAAATATCGAGCAGTCGTTCCCGGGTATACGCCATGCAACGAGCCGATCCTGAAATTCACGCATTCTTGTAAGCTCCATATAGACCTCCGTTTTGATCAATCGATATAATATATCTCCATATCGTAATGATAACCGACCTGCGCGAACGAGGCGTACTGCGGATCGTTCGGGGAGAGCCACACATCGACCTCCCATTCCTCGACCTTCGGACCTACATCGGAGGCGATACGCACTCCGAAGTCGTAGACATCGTTCTTCACGTATACCCTCGTTCCGAGCGGTATCTTATCGGGATCGACCGCAATGACCGTCTCGTCAGCCATAGTCCCGAGGTACGTCAGCCCCTCAATATTGTAGTACGTTGACGGCACTGTCCTTTTGTAGGAATACGTATAGGTCACGCCGTCCTCACCGACGAACGAGCCGCCGACACCAAGCTCGTAGGTCTCGTTCACGGGAGCCTTCGTTGTCTCCTCCCACGCAAGGGTACGGCTTACCTCCGCATCGTTTATGTACTCGACCGTGTACGTCCGCACGATCTCGCCGTTCTCACCGTAGCTCAGATAATTCACCTCTCCGCGTGGAATGGTGTCAAGCTCGATGACGTCGCTCTCGTAGGGAAGCACCTCCGTGACGCTCACGTTCTTATATTCGGCTGTGTCGATAGTGATGTAGGCATCTGCCGCGATCATGTCGTCAAGTCCGACAGACGGACGGTCGCTCTCACGCGGCGTGTAGCCGACTGCGGCGTACAGCTCCGATAACGTCATCGCGGGAACGGTCGTCACTATGTCCTCGCGGTCGTAAAAATCGAGCGTGACCGTAAATTCCGGCTCAGGCTCGGGTTCGGGCTCGACCTCCGGTTCGGGTTCGACCTCCGGCTCGGGTTCGGTCTCGACAGCATCCTGTGACGTGTCGCCGGACGTATCCGCAGTACCGTTCTCCGATACCTCCGCTTCCTCGGACGTATCATCCGACGAAGCCCCTTGAAGCTCCTCCGACGGCTCGACCGGTACTTCCGCGGTCTCCGGAGGAAGTGCTTCAACGGGAGTGCTGTCCTCACGCGAATGCAGTACACCTGTCATAACTGCCGCTGTCGAAATGAGGATGAGGAGCAGGACTGCCGCCGAAACGAGTGCGTATCTGCGGATGCTTCCGTTATTGCCGGTGGGAGCGGCGGTCTCGGGCGTACCCTGCTCTTTTCTATGGGGTACGCGCTCCCCTGCACCGTCATGCACACGAGGGACTGCCGCCGTATCGCGCATATGCCCGACACCATCGGGACGAGTCTGCGGTCTGCCCTGTGCGGAGCTGTCACGTACACGGATAGGAGCGGCGGTCGATACACGAGAATGGCGTTCGCCGGTGATACGCTCGGCGACTGCGGCGACATCCTCGTCGTCCTCACCCTCCTCGTTCATCAGGCGTATGTACTGCTCGTACCGCGCCATATCCTCGTCCTTTTCCTCATCGAAGTTTTCGATAACGACCTCACCGCGACCGTGCGGCACGGTCGTAGAGTCGTCCTCCGTCTGCTCAGACTCGGAAGTGTCGTCCACAAGGGACATATCGTCATCGTTCATCTTTTTTTCGTTATCCAATTTTTCACATTCCTTTCGGGTCATGTCGCTATACCTTGATTATATCACAGAAATGTAAAAATATCAACCACTGTCGGTCGGCTGAGCCGACAAGCATGAATCGGCGTACTTTCAGTTTAGATTGAAAGATATCCCACGACAATATTATTGGTGCAGATCCGTCTGCCTGTCGGCTGAGCCGATGCCGATTCCTGTCCGCGGTCTCAGGCGACTTTTCCGGCTTTGATATCTCTGTATAGCCCGATACCGATGGCGGTCAGCGCGATGAGGTTCGAAACGATGCTCGGCACGGACATATGTATTATTCCGTATATAAGCCATAGCAGCTGCGCCGGAACGGCAAGCAGACGTATGTGCAGCGGATCGGTACACCAAAAGCTGACCACCGCACAGCATGAGCCGGTCACCGGAAGCAGACTTATGACCCCCTCCCACGTCAGTACGCCCGAGCCGACAGTCAGCCCAACGAACAGGTACAGCCAAAAGCGTGACGATGCCCACTTCTTCGCCTTATTGTAGAATACCGTCTCTCGCGCTATGCCGAGAACGTTCAGTGCCGCTCCGGAATACGCACCGATCAGACCGTAATGCACCGTCCACAGAATGTCACAGGTCAGCTTCCCGAGAAGTATCGTGCGCCTCTTCCGCGCTATGAACATAAGAAAGCACATTACAGTTCCGGCGACCCCCATGACCGAGGCTATCGTCTCAAGTATCGCGGCAGCTCCTGCACCGGCAGCTCCTGCCGTCAAAAAAGCGATCATATTTTTTCTCCTTTCAAACTCACGGTGTATCCGCCAAAAAAGAGGAACGTTTCTTTCAAAAAAACGTCCCCCTTCGTATATTTTACTTTGTCGGCTCAGTCGAACATATCGTGTTCCTTTTTCTGACCGATGAACAGACCGCGCATACAGTACCGCGCAACGACCGGATCCTCACAGCAGCTGATCTGACAATTTACGAATGCCTCGTATTCCTCGTCAGACATCGCGTCAAGCTCGTCTGCCATATCGTACAGCATACTGTACGTTGATGCAACGGTCAGTATCTTCAAGCCGTACTCACGGGATATGTCCGTCATCTCCTCGAGGTTCATCCCCTGGAACATATCGCATACGTGCGTCTTCTCAACGTTCGCCAGCTTGCGATACGCCTTCATGCGCTCACGTACATCGTAGGTACGCATCGCGGTAAAGTACTGCCCGAAGGTTATAGCCATCGGAGACATATACGAGAACGCGAATATACCGTTCGGTCGAAGCACGCGAAGAGACTCGCGCACGAGTACCTCACGATCCGCTCTCGTCCTCATGTGGTACATCGAGCCGAGTGAGATGACCGTGTCGAAGCTCGCATCCTCGAATGCCGACAGACGGCGCGCACTCGCGCAGTACGTAGCCTTCAAAAGTGCGGCATCCGGACTTGAACGTATCGCCTCAACGTGATCCGCGATAAAATCCCCTGCCGTCACGGTATAGCCGAGCTTAGCCAGACGAAATGCGTTTCTTCCGAGACCTGCGGAGGAATCGAGAAGGTCGCCGCCCCCCGGAAGATAACGGTCAAACAGCGCGTCGATCACGCGGTTTTCGGCTTCTGTCAGCCTATCCGAACGATTTTCTTCGGCAAAATAGCCGTAATATTCAAACATATTCATAATTGACGCTCCGCTCGCCTACGCTCTCGTTGATCTGAAATATTCAAAAGAAATGAAGCGTGTCTTCACAAGCAAAAGAAGAACACTCGGAAACTTCAAACCTGAAATTTCCCTAACTTTATCATATCATAAATTCTCGAGGCTGTCAAGAGCATTTTCGCGAAATATGAAACGTTATGCCGCAAAAGCCGCAGATATAACAAACATCACGCGCCGTTATGTGTGATATTTGAACATTTCGAATGTGAAGTTATCACAGACTCAGTTGTGGCGGTCGAGCTTGAAGACCGGCTTCATCTCACCGATGACCTCACCTGCCATGTTGTAGATATTCTTGCAGGTAGTACCGATCAGCTCGGTCTCCTCGAGTGTACGTATGGTATCGCGGTTGATCTCGGGGGAGATCTGACGAAGTATCTCCGCGATGACCGGCTGCCACGAGGTCTCCGTACCGTCATATATCTTGAGGACAACGCCGAGACGTTCCTTTTTCAGACCGAAGTGGTAGACACCGGAGGCACCGCCCTTTGCAACGATATTCGGGAAGGAGTTCATGACGGTGCATATATAATTACGACCGCGCATCAGCTGAGGATAAGCTGCCATGAGACCGCTCATACGCTCTGTCACGGCAGTCATACTGCTGTCGGGCAGGAGAGACGGAATAGCCATACGGAGGTAGGATCTTGCAAGACCGGGTGCGGGAGTAGCGAAGACGGGGACACCGCAGCCGTCACTGCCGAGGCGAATGCTCTCGTAGGGGGTATCGGTGAACATGGAGATGACGTAGCGGATGAGACGCTGAGCGGCGGAGTCGGGTTCTTCGTAGCCCTTACCCGAGCCTGTCAGCGCACGCTGAACGAGGATACAGCCGATATGCTTCGGGGTACAGCCGTGCCAAGCCTTGCGCGGCGGCTCACCGGCGGCGACAGCGGCGTTACGTGCCGCCTCGTTATCGGGGTAACGCGGCTTCATGACGAGATCGTCCTCGGTAACGCCGGTCTTTTCCATGAGGGAGAGGACTACGTCCGTGCAATAGGCTTCACCTGCATTCGAGCCTGCCATGATAGCGCATTCCGCATCGGAGAGACCGTATTTTTTATCGAGACCGAGGAGGAGTACGGGGAGAGCCTGTATAGGCTTAGAGGAGGAGCGGAAGAAATAGTAGTCCTCGTAGCGTCCTGCGGAATATTCGATACCGCGTTCGGAGACGACACATATAGCACCGCAGTGGACGTTTTCGACCATACCGCCGCGAGTTTCTGTAGTAAGAATAGACATGACTGATGACCTCTTTCAAAAGTAATGATGTCACACGACACAACGTATCGTGGGGGACAGCACAGCATCCTCCGATATTATATACCGAACTCCCCCCAATGTCAAGGTCGGCTGAGCCGACGAGCATGGATCGGCACACTTTCAGTTGAGATCGCTTCCAATTTCAACTTCACGAATGCCGATTCCCGTTTGCGGTCTCAGACCGCCGCCGATCCATGCCGGTCGCCTCAGGCGACCTCAGCCGACACTGTACTTTTGAGGGGAGTTGTGGTATAATGGTATAGGATCAAATTTGCGCGACGATATCGCGCATAAAAAGGCGGCAGTATGACTAAAACAGCTTTCTACATCCTCTCCTTTACATGGGGCGCACCTACTACCCTTGCCGGCTGTGTACTCGCACTTTGGCATATCGCACACGGACGCAAGCCCAAAAAGTGGGGCTGCTGCTACTATTTCGAGTACGGCGACCGACTGTGGGGCGGTATGTCCCTCGGAATATTCTTTTTCAAGGATAAAAGCGACAGCGTACATATCAAGAACCACGAGCATGGTCACGCCGTGCAGAACTGCTTTTTCGGACCGTTCATGCCGTTCATCGTTGCTATCCCCTCCTTCACTCGCTATTGGTATCGCGAATACCTGATGCGCGTGCGCCATACCGCACCGAAAACAAAGTACGATGCCGTGTGGTTCGAAGGTCAGGCGACACGCCTCGGTACACGCTTCGTCTCACACCTCGTGGACGACTCCGCAAGACAACAGTAACGTACACACGACAGAAAACCAAAGACCCACATAAGACCATCGCACAAGCAGGAACAGGAGTATTTTTATGGAAACTTTCACCATCAAGGAAGCCGCAGAGCGACTGAACGTTCCGGCAAGCACACTTCGATATTACGATAAGGAGGGACTTCTTCCGTTCGTCGAACGTTCGAAGACCGGCTATCGACTGTTCACCGAGGGAGACCTGCGCCTGCTCCGGCTGATCGAATGTCTGAAGAAGACGGGAATGCAGCTGCGCGACATACGCCGTTTTGTCGAGTGGATGTCGATGGGAGACGAGTCGCTGAACGAGCGGTACGAGCTGTTTCTCGAGAGACGGAGCGCGGTCGAGGCGCAGATCGCGGAGCTACAGGAGATGCTCTCGCTCATCGAATATAAATGTGCGTACTACGAGCGTGCCGTCGCCGCCGGAACGGAAAAGGTGAACTTCACCGAAGGGGAGTGAAGGGGGACATTTTATATTGTCGTGGGATGTCGAACGCTTTCAACTTCACGAACGCCGACCGCCTGAGGCGGTGGACAGTCATCGGCATTATTTCAGCGGAATAGTCGAGCGATCCCACGATGGTATATAAGACCGAGCCGTCAGCAAACAGTCCTGCACCAAATAATATTGTCGTGGGATGTCTTGCAACCTA
>CAYSKU010000059.1:0-12403 GCA_964431775.1 uncultured Ruminococcus sp.
CAGGCATGAATCGGGTCGGCTGAGCCGACAGGCATGAATCGGCGTTCGTGAAGCTGTGGTTGCACGATATCCCACGACAATGACATTGGTGCAGATCTGGTCTGCTGACGTTAGCTTTAGTTGAACGTAGATGAGCCTCCCTCCGGGAGGGAGGGGGACCGCGTTAGCGGTGGAAGGAGAGCGCGTTACAATAAATTTGCACATATAAAATTGTCGTGGGATATCTTCCAACCCAAACTTCACGAATGCCGATGCCTGTCTGTCGGCTCAGCCGACCTCAGGCGACTCTGTAGACCAAGTTTGCACCAAATAACATTGTCGTGGGATTATCTTCCAACTCAAACTTCACGAATGCCGATGACCGCCTGCGGCGTCACGCCGCTTTTTTGAAAAAATGTATTGTGTTTTTGAGGAATTTGTGATATGATATAATATCATGCTTCTACGTCGTTCACGGCGATAGGATAAAGCTATAATGAATTATAAATAAAACCGAATCGAGCGGTCTCTCCGCAAGGATCACGGCGAATACTGAGAGGATAGAGGATACATTATATGAAAAACATTGCGATCATCGGCTATGGCGTTGTTGGCGGCGGTATCACTGCCGTGCTTGAAGCAAACGGAACTAAGATTCGCAACATCGTCGGCGATGACGTGTATGTGAAGTATATTCTCGACCTGCGTGAGTTCCCCGACTCCCCCTACGCCGCACGTGTCGTCCATACCATAGACCCCATCCTTGCCGACGACTCGGTCGAGTTGGTCTGCGAAACGATGGGCGGCTCACATCCGGCGTTCGAGTATTCCGTCTCCTGCATGAGGTCGGGAAAGTCGGTCGTTACGTCAAATAAGGAGGTCGTCGCAACGTTCGGCGCGGAGCTTCTGACCTGCGCTCGTGAGAACGACGTCATGTACCTCTTCGAAGCAAGTGTCGGCGGCGGTATACCGATCATTCGCGGACTGAATACCGCTCTTTCGGCTGATCCTATATCTTCGATATACGGAATACTCAACGGTACTACCAACTATATATTAACAAAGATGAAAACGGAGGGTCGCGACTTCTCCGAGATCCTTGCCGAAGCACAGCAGCTCGGCTACGCGGAGCGTGACCCCTCTGCCGATATCGACGGTATCGATGCAAAACGAAAGATTATCATCCTGACCGCACTTGCGACAGGTCGTCTCCTCCCCGACTCCGAGGTCTATACCGAGTCTCTGCGCGGTATCACGCTCGATGACCTGCACGCCGCCGAAAGGTGGGGCGGTGCGGTCAAGCTCATCGCCGGCTCTGTCATCGGTGACGAGGGCATATGCGCGTTCGTATGCCCCATGTTCGTGCCGTGGTCATGCTCGCTCTCGCGTATCTCGGACGTCTATAACGGTATTTCCGTCACAAGTCCTACCTGCGGTGACGTGATGTTTTACGGACGTGGCGCAGGTCGTCTTCCGACTGCCGGAGCGGTCGTTGCGGATGTCACGGCGATAATGTCGGGCGCGGCACGAGCGGAGAGAGTACCGGTCTTCGAGAGAGCCTCGGGTGGCTGTGCGTTCGGTGAGCTTGGGTTCAGGTGCTACATACGTGCGTTTGCGAATCGGACGGAGCTTTGTGAGGCTGTAGCCGCGTACTGCGGTGACGTTACGCTCCTGTCCGACGAGGCAGGGACGGTCGAGCTTGTCACCGAGCGGCTGACGCTGTCGGAGGTGTCCGAGCTGAGGTCGCGCTTCTGCGGTATCGAGTCGGTCATACGTATACTCGACTGACCGTAATATATCGGGAAGCACAGGCATAGTATAGCTGCGGTAATGATACAAAAGTGAGGTATATATGGATTCGGGAATAGGGGTAAGCGTCATCAGCCGTGATGACGACATAGCGATAGTGTACATCAAGGAGCCGCCGATGAAGCCGGGGATCGCTTATCAGACGTTCAACGCACTTGCGGAGGCGGGGATCGACGTTGACATAATATTGCAGACCTCGACCGGTCACACACGGGGCGACATCATCTTCACCGTACATCAGGTGGATGCGCTTCGGACGAAGGAGGTACTCGAGCGTGAATTTGCGGACTATCCGGAGACGGAGCTTGAGATAGACACGGATGCGGTCAAGCTCATGGTCGCCGGAGTCGGAATGCAGGGAAAGCCCGGGGTGGCGGCGAAGGTATTCCGCTGTCTGTGGGATGCCGGAGTGCAGATAGTAAATATTTCCACAAGTGAGATAAAGATATCGATGCTCATCCGCACGGAGGATGCGGAGAGGGCAACAGATGCGCTGTACGAAAATTTTGATATTGTGCTGTAAGAGGAAGGCTCTCTATCGGAGGACGGATAATGGCTGAAAAAAATACGGGACGAAAGATAATTGCCGTGAACCGAAAGGCGCGGCACGACTATTTTGTCGAGGACACCTACGAGGCAGGTATCGCGTTATACGGTACGGAGGTAAAGAGCGTTCGCTTGGGGCAGGTGGATCTCAAGGATTCGTACTGCCGTGTGATAGACGGAGAGCTGTACGCGCTTGGCGTACACGTTTCGCCCTACGAAAAGGGAAACATATTCAATCGCGATCCGATGCGTGACAAGAAGCTGCTCATGCACAAAAAGGAGATATTGAAGCTCAGTCAATACGTGACGAGGGACAGCTACACGCTCGTTCCGCTGTCGCTGTATTTTTCCGGCTCGAACGTCAAGGTCGAGGTCGGTCTGTGCAAGGGTAAGAAGCTGTGGGACAAGCGCGAAGCCGATGCAAAGGCAGAAGCCGGACGTGAGATCGAGCGTGTGACAAAGTCTCGCGCACGTCACGGCGGCTACGAGGAGTGAGAGGGTATACCATGGAATTTCGCAAACTACTCTACAAGAGACGCAGCTGTCGCTCGTTCACCGGCGGTACGATGACGAGAGAGCAGCTTGACTATATCCTCGATGCGGCGACACGTGCGCCGAACGCCTGCAATATGCAATCGTGGCACTTTACGGCAGTGTGCGGCAGGAACGCCATAGCAGAGCTGTGTCCGAACGTCTACAGGAGCGAATGGATAAGGTCTGCCGCAGTCGTGATAGTCGTTTCGACCGACCGAGAGGGGGTCGAGAGCCGCTTCGGTGAGCGCGGACGTGACCTGTTTGCGATACAGGATACCGCCTGTGCGATGACTGACATTCTTCTTGCGGCGACCGATCTCGGCTTTGGCGGCTGCTTTATCGGTGCGTTCGACGAGGAGGCTTGCAGGAAGCAGCTCGGACTTGGTGAACGGTATCGTCCGGTCGCGCTTGCGGCGATAGGTACGATAGACACGGAGGTCGAGCTTCGCGAACGGAAGCCGCTCTCGGAGGTCGTCGATATCATCGGTGAGCTGTCCGAGTGAAGACGAACGTAAAAGAATTGTTAAAAAACGAGCGTACCCCTTGTAAAAGGGGAAAAGACGGTGTATAATAATATAGTACTGTAGGTACTGTCGGGAGTGATCCTCCCTGATCCGGGGACGTAAAGGTTTCGACGGGGATCTTGAAGTACGATAAGCGGGTAGAGATAGGGAATCTCTCAAATAATCCCTATTTTCAAATTAAACGCTAACGACGAATTAGCAATCGCTGCCTAAGTGCGGCTGTCCGTTCGGGGAGTGCCACGACCCCGAAGTGTCCCGAATGGGAGTGCGTCCTTATTTGACCACGGCATAAAATGAGTGGCGTCCGTGAACGGCGAGTTCGCTCTTGTAGCCGTCACGCACAAAAGGGCTACCGGATCGCAGACCCTGACCGTCGGGGCTGCGGAAGGGAAGCATAAAAGACGGTCTGCACCCGGAGAAAGTTGTGTGGATAGGTTTTCGGACGCGGGTTCGACTCCCGCCGTCTCCAGTTTAAAACACACATACGAACCCCGAATAAGGTGGTTCGGTCATGTGTTCCAAATTAAAATAAGATTGCCGGAAGGCTATTGAAGCCCTCCGGCAATCTTATTTTATACCATCCCTCACAAATTACCCACACATTCTACGCAAGTCATATCCCATTACACGACCGCGCCGGTGCGTTGCGATCTGCTATCCTCCCCCACTTGACACGAGTGGTATAATAGAGTCAAGAGGTGATAAAAATGCTCAGCTTACGAATATGCCATTAAGACCGCTTTTTCTCACGTTACAAATGACGATTGTAAAGGCTGGTTCGAAGCGGTTGGTGTGTTGGGGTAATTTGGGGGATCGCTATAAACTGCGTGAATTGACCGAGCTTGCGCTGGAAAGCGGCGAAAGTGACGAGGGTGACGAAGAATGAACGCCGTCATCTATGCCCGATAGACCGGCGGTCGATCAAATAAGCACAGCAATGTGGAAAAGTTCATATTTATATGGTATCATCTCATTTGATGAGATATTATTCGTCTTTATACAACAAAAAAACTATCCACAAAAGGAGAACGCAAGATGGAAAGGATCATTACCGCAGAGACTCTACGCAGCTTCGCGTACTGCAACGACCGCATATGCAAGAGACCGATAAAGGGACTTGTCGTCTCCTTCTTCGGGCTTGGCGGGGCTGATATGTATGCCGAGGAGACCGGAGACGGTATCCGCTTCGCAGAGGAGGGGATACTTTACGTAGTGCCGTATCAGAATCCGTGGGCATGGCAAAACAGGCAGAACGTGGCATACACCGACGAGATCATAGACGTGCTGCTTGAGAAGTACGCTCTGCCGTCGGACCTGCCTATCGTTTCGGTCGGGGGAAGCATGGGAGGACTTTCCGCGCTCGTATACATGGTATACGCGGCTCGCACGCCCGTTGCCTGTGTCGCGAACTGCCCCGTATGCGACCTGCCGTACCACTACACCGAGCGTGACGACCTGCCGAGGACGTTATACAGTGCGTTCTTCAACTACGATTGCAGTATGCAGGAGGCGTTGAAGTCTGCATCTCCGCTCGATCTGGTCGATAGGATGCCGACCGAGTCGAAGTACTACATCTTCCACTGCGAGGAGGATATGGCGGTCAACAAGCAGAAGCACAGCGATCGGTTCGTTGAGCAGATGAAAAAGAGTCACGCCATCGAGTATTACGCTGTCCCGGGGCGCGGTCACTGCGATCTGACCGAGGATATGTGGAAGCTCTACAACCGCCGCATAATTGAGTCGATAGTCGGCTGAGGATGGATATGGCGGCATACGAGATAGGCGAGGCGGTATTGCGGATACAGAGGATGGAGCGGCTGTTTGACGAGGTGACGGCGGTACTGCGCGATAGACCGGACGAGGTCGGGAGTGCGGCTGTACGTGAGGCGATAGAGACGTTATCGGAATATCTGGTGTGCGGCGACTATATGCGTGACTACGAGCTTGACGAGGCGCATCTTTTGCCGCCGACTCTCAAGCGCGGTGTCCTCTCCCAAGACGGACTCTACGATCTATTGATGTCGGTCGCCTGAGGTCGCCTGAGGGCGGCTGAGCCGCCGAACGGTCATCGGGTCGGCTGAGCCGACAGGCATAGTCGGCGTTCTTTCAGTTTAGGTTGAAAGAGATACCACGACAATATCATGTGTGCAGGTATGGTCGGCTGACGGCATATTTTGTCGTATTTGTTTGGTCTCGGCTACACGTTGATAAGGCTCCCTCCGGGAGGGAGCTGGCAGCTTGTCTGCCTGAAGGAGAATGCGGCGGTCTGAGACCGCAAACATGAATCGGCGCACTTTCAGTTGAAATTGAAAGATATCCCACGACAATATTATTTGGTGCAGGTATGGTCGGCTGACGGCGTATTTTGCACAGATGATACGGAAAGAAGTATAATTATGCAGAATGTTGATATAGAAAAGGCGATAGCGTGGAATCCGTGGCACGGATGTAAGAAAGCAAGTCCGGGGTGCAAGAACTGCTTTGTCTTCAAGATGGACAAGCGGTACGGCAGGGATACGAACGTTATCGCGAAGGGAAAGACCACATACGAGCTAAAGGAGAAGGACTGTCCTCCGAATTCGCTCGTGAAGCTGTGCTTTTCGTCCGACTTTTTCATAGAGGAGGCAGACGCATGGCGCGGCGGCTGTTGGGACTTCATAAGGCGCAGGAGGGACTGCATATTCGTCACGACCACGAAGAGACCGGAGCGTATACGCGAATGTCTGCCGAGCGACTGGGGGGACGGCTGGGAGCATTTTCACCTGAGCATATCGATCGAGGATCAGGTAAGGGCAGACGAACGACTGCCGCACTTTCTTGAAGCTCCGCTCAAGCACCGTGAGGTATTCTGTTCGCCGCTGATCGCGCCGATAAAGCTGGGAAAGTATCTTGACACGGGGCTGATACGCTGTGTGAACGTAGGCGGTGAGATGGCACCGAAGGCAGACGTTCGACCTATCGAATACGAATGGGTGAAGTCGCTGTATCTTGAGGCGCACGAGCGCGGGATAGAGTTCTACTTCCACCAGTGCGGCTCTATGTTCCTACGTGACGGAGTCAACATCGGCAAGTGGAACCTCAACGACCAGATCAAGCGTGCCGAAGAGATCCAACACGAACTCGAGTGCAGCGGGTCGGCGTTCTGACGGGTCGGCTGAGTCGGCAGCCTGAGACGGGGGCGCATGAATCGGCGGCGGTCTGAGACCGCAGACGGTCATCGGCGTTCGTGCAGTTTGGGATGTACGATATCCCACGACAATATCATTGGTGCAGACTTGGTCTGCTGAAATTGTGTATGTGCAGACTGCACGTAAAGGAAAAGATGTAGGGAACGTCTCGGCGTTCCCTTTTCCTGTATCTGCCTGTCGCCTCAGCCGCCCCGATTCATGTTTGCGGTCTCAGACCGCCGTCAGCCGACCAAACCTGCACCAAATAATATTGTCGTGGGATATCGTAAAGTCTAAACTGAAAGTACGCCGATGACTGTTTGCGGCGTCACGCCGCCGACCTGACTGAAGTTCACATTTTAGACTTGAAAGATGGGATGATTTCATCTATACTATACGATGACAGTATATTGCATTTTTGTGCAGATATTTGAACCTCGAAAGGAGCTTCTATGAAAAATCTTCTCTTGAAAATATCTCTCGTCCTCGTGCTTCTTATGTTCGCCGCTTCACTCGCTTCCTGCGGTAATAACAGCGACGACCCCTACGCTCCCCCTACCGGTATGATCAGCGCGACCGACGAAAAAGCCGACTTCGTCCTCTTCGTCCCCGATGAGTGGCAGATCGATTACAGTACCGCCGCCGCAGGTGCTTACTACAGTGCCTCAGACCCCTCCAGTGTCTCCGTTATGGCGTGGGATCTCGAGCATACCGATACTACTATTGACGAATGGTGGGAGACTAACGTTGACGAGATAAACGTCGTCTTCGATAACTTCGTGCTTGAGTCCGAGGAGAACATCACGATGAGTGAGCTCTACGGAAAAAAGTATACCTATACCGCAGACCTCGGCGACTTCAACTATAAGATAACTCAGGCGGCGTGCCTGCGTAACTCGACCGTATACCTGTTCACCTATACCTCCGTCCCCGAAAATTACGACCTCCATGCCGAGGAAGTGAACGATATGCTCCGCTATTTCGTCATCAAATAACAAATACAAACGACATTTGTCGGATGCAACGCTCCGCTGCTTCTGATAATTTGGACGAGCTGTATCTTTTCTCCTCCGGTCTGCACCCGACCTTGCTACTGTAATTGACCAAAAGGGTTTGGAAGAGGGGTACAGGGGAGGAACCTTTCCTTAGGGCTTAAAAGCTTCCTTCCCGTTCGTCCACATTAAAATAAATCTATAACGAAAGCAAGACTTTATCATGTATTATCTTGACAATTCCGCAACAACGAAGCCGTGTGATGCCGCAGTCCGCGCCATGACGGACGCACTCGAGCTTTGGGGAAATCCCTCCTCCGTGCATCACCTCGGCTGTGCCGCGGCAGACGCACTGTCAACCGCAAGACGTACCGTGGCAAGAACGCTCGGCGTTCCGCGCTTCTCACAGGATCGTATCATCTTCACCTCGTGCGGTACGGAGTCCAATAACATAGCACTCCTCGGTAGTGTGTCGGCAAAAAGACGCTGCCGCAACTGTGACGGTGTGTACGGCACGGTGATCATCTCGGACGGTGAGCATCCCTCCATCGATAATCCGGCAAAGCGTCTCGGTGAGAACGACTTCAATGTCGTCCGTATCCCGACTGTCGGCGGTGTCCTCGATATGAACGCCCTCGATAACGCCCTCGAGGAGGCTAAAGCCGCCGCCGCGCCCGTCATCTTCGCCGGCTTTATGCTCGTCAATAACGAAACAGGCGCGATCTATGACGTTCGCTCCGCTTCCGCGCTCGTCAAGCGCAGCTTCCCGAACGCACTCGTGCATTGTGACGCGGTGCAGGGCTACCTCAAGCTCCGCTTTACTCCTGCCTCTCTCGGTGCGGATACTATCTCCGTCAGCGCACACAAGATACACGCTCCGCGTGGCGCAGCTGCTCTATATGTGTCGGGTGATATGATAAAGAGGAGGAACATAACCTCCGTAATGCCGGGGGGCGGTCAGGAGGGCGGCTTACGAAGCGGTACGGAGAACCTTATCGCGATAGCCGCGTTTGCCGCCGCCGCAGAATACGGCTTTACGAACGGCGAGAGTAACCGCGATACCGTCGCAGAGCTGCGCTCGTACCTGAACGAACGTCTTTCGGAGCTAAGTGAGCTTGGAGTGAAGCAGAACGTCCCGACCGAGGGCGGCACACAGCTCGACAACATAGCGAGTGTGGTCGTTTCGGGGGTACGCAGTGAGACCATGCTCAACTACCTGTCCGCACGTGAGGTGTACGTTTCGGCAGGCTCGGCTTGCTCGGCACATTCGGCGAAAAAGAGCGAGGCGTTGACCGCGTTCGGCGTTTCGGACGACCGTATCGACTCGACCATTCGTGTGAGCCTGTCCTACACGAACACAAGGGAGGATATCGACGCTCTGTGCGAGGGCATACGCTCGGGCATGAACGAGCTTCAAAAGAGGTAGGAAAGCATAGCTATGAGATATCGTAATTATATATGGGACTTTGACGGTACGCTGTTCGACTCGTATCCGCACGTTTTAGCCTCAATGGAGGTCGTGAACGCGGAGGAGGGGATAGACTGCGACCGCCTCGAGCTTTGGAGACGTCTTCTCGTGAACTTCGGGGAGGGGCGCAGGTACGCAGGACTAAGTCTCGAGGCGTACAGACGTTTTGTCGAGTATCAGAACCGTATGGGCGAGGATGAGATAGAGCCTGTTGTCGTGCCGTTCGAGGGTGCGGCGGAGGTACTGCGCGAGATAGTCGAGAACGGAGGACGTAACTACCTGTACACGCACCGTAATCGTACATCTGTAGGGTATCTTGACCGATACGGTCTGCGCGACTATTTTTCGGACATAATAACTGCGGAGGACGGACTTCCGGCAAAGCCTGCGCCGGATGCGGTACTGCGTTTGATCGAGCGGAACGGGCTTGAGCCTTGTGAATGTATAATGATAGGAGACCGTCTGATAGACGGCATGGCAGGGATAAACGCAGGTATCGCAGGTGCGCTTATAACTGCGGCGAGTGATGCGACTAAGGTGACGGGCGGCGAATACGATGCAGTCGCGCTCGAGAGGGAGCTTGTTCCTTCGGTCGCCGAAGCAACACGTGAGACGATGGAATACGTAGTGAAAAGTATTGGCGAATTTTGGAAGCAAGTCGACTGATCGGGCAGCCTGAGGCTGCGCGCAGTCATCGGCGTTATTTCAGTCAAATAGTAGAGCGATACCACGATGGTATAGGGCGTGTTTGAAAAAAGTCAATATGCACAGATAGCGGAGCTTTTTGCGCTATACTTCAGAATTTCCCCTTGAAATACGAAGTATTCCTGCGGAAAAATTCTTCGTCTATCACAAAGATCTCTCGCTCCTGTACATATCTCCTTCTTTTTCAAACAACGCCTAGTAAAAACGAGCCGTCAGCAGACTATATTTGGAGGTCAAAGTCAAAAAATGAAGATCCTTATGGTGACGATGTCCATGAACATCGGGGGCGCGGAGACCCATATCCTCGAGCTCTGCCGTGAGCTGCTCCTGCGCGGTCACGACCTGACCCTCGCCTCCTTCGGCGGTGTCTACGCCGATGAGCTGACCGCCCTCGGCGTTCGTCACGTCAAGCTCCCACTCCATACCAAAGACCCGCTCTCTGTCCTTGCAGCATATAACGGTCTATATAGGCTCATCAAAAACGGCGGCTTCGATATCGTCCACGCTCACGCAAGGATCCCTGCCTTTATCTGCGGTCTGCTTCAAGACCGACTCAAGTTCCGCTTCGTGACCTCCGCTCACCTCAATTTCTCCGTAAACGCTCTGTGGCGGCGTATCGCTCGTTGGGGCGACCGCGTTATGGCGGTCTCCGAGGATATCGCAGATTACCTCGTGCGTGAGTATTCGTATCCTCGTGAAAGGATATATCTTACCATAAACGGAATAGATACGGAAAAATTTTCTCCGTCGGTTCCGACCGATGCACTCCTCTCGTCTCTCGGCAGGAGCGCGGAACGAAGACGGATAGTATATATAAGCCGTCTCGATGAGGATCGCGCCGACCCTGCGTACCGACTTGTCGAGATCGCGCCGAGGATAGCGCGTGATTTTCCCGATACCGACATATTCATAGTCGGAGGTGGGACGGAGCTGTCGCGACTTCGCGCTATGGCGGAGCAGGTCAACGTACAGGTCGGCTATCCGCTCGTGACCATGCCGGGGGCGGTCTCAAATATCAACGAGTACGCCTCGGCGGCAGACATCTTTATCGGGGTCTCGCGCTCGGCTCTTGAGGCTATGTCTGCCGCGAAGCCGGTCATTATCGCAGGTGGACAGGGCGCACTCGGTATCTTTGATGAGACAAAGGTAGAGGCGGCAGTTGACACGAACTTCTGCTGTCGCGGCTACGCTGTCGCGGACGGTGACACGCTCTACGGTTGGATAGCGGAGCTTCTGTCCCGTTCGCCGGAGGAGCTTGCGGAGCTTGGCAGGTTCGACCGCGAATTTATCGAGAAGAACTATACGGCGGCACGTATGGCGAACGATTACGAGGAGCTGTATCGTGCCGCGCTTGCCGCGCCCGTGCCGTTTCGCGGAAGAGCGGACGTGGTCGTGAGCGGCTACTACGGCTTCGGGAACATGGGTGACGAAAGTCTCCTTGACGTTATCGCCTCGACCCTTGCCGCAGAGCTGCCGAATGTCCGCATAGCGGCGTTGACACGTCATCCGCGTCGTGATGCGAAGCGGACGGGACTAAAATGTGTCGGCAGGTTCAGTCCTTGGGCGGTTCGGGAGATATGCGGCGCGAAGCTCCTCGTCTCGGGAGGGGGGAGTCTGTTGCAGGATGCAACGAGCAAGCGAAGCCTGAAATATTACGCCGGAGTTATCGGTATAGCGGAGGCGGCAGGGGTCGATACCTACGTCTACGCGAACGGGATAGGTCCTGTCAGCGACAGGTCGAACAGGCGTTTGACCGCACGTGTGGTGGACAGGGCGACTAAGGTGTCGGTGCGTGACGGAGACTCCGCAGAGGAGCTTCGCCGTCTCGGCGTGACGAGGGACGACATCCGCGTGACCGCCGACCCTGCGTTCCTCATCGAGCCGTACAGTGAGCGGAGGCTGCAACGGACTATGGAGCGGCTCGGACGTCCAAGCGGCTTTTTCGCGGTCTCTCTCCGACCTCTTGTGAGTCCTGCAAAGGACAAGGCTTCGGGAGATGCACGAATAGTAGAGGACTTAGTGAGTGCGGCACTGCGGATAATGGAGGAATACGGGCTTTCACCGCTCGTGATACCGATGCAGGAGGCGCAGGACACGGAGATATGCGAGAGCTTTGCGGCGCGGTACAATGCCGCTGTCTCGGTCGGAGGTACGGCACGTACCGCGCTCGTATATAAGCCGGAGAACGCGCCGGAGCTTATCGGGGTGCTGTCGCGAGCGGAATTTGTGATAGGGATGCGGTTGCATTCGATAATATTTGCCTCCTCGGCGAAGGTGCCGGTGGTAGGTCTTGCCTACGACCAGAAGGTCGGCTCGATGATGAAGGCGTTGGGGCAGGGGTACACGGTAGAGCTTGGCGAGGGCTCGGACGTTGGCGGCGGCACGTACGAATGTGTTCGTTCGATAATGACCGACCATGCGGAGATATGTGCATCCCTTGCCGCTCGTGCATCGGCTATGCGCTCACGTTGCAATGAAGACCTCCGCACCGCCCGGATCCTCATCAAGCAGCCTGAGGCTGCGGGCGGTCATCGGCATTCGTGAAGCTGAGTAGGAGAGATATCCCACGAGGGTGGAGTTTAGTGCAGGAATCGGCGCACTTGCAGTTGAAACCGAACGATATCCCACGACAATATCATATGTGCAAACTTGGTCGGCTGACGAGACGATATAGCTTCA
>CAYSKU010000060.1:0-4707 GCA_964431775.1 uncultured Ruminococcus sp.
TATTCGACTGCGTACCCGAGCCCGTCTGCCAGACTACGAGCGGAAAATGCTCGTTCAGCTCTCCTGCAATGACCTCGTCACAGGCAGCGGAAAGAACTGCCAGCTTCTCATCGGTCATCTTCTGGGGCTTGAGCTCGTGGTTAGCGATAGCCGCCGCCTTTTTGAGTATACCGAACGCCTTGGTGATCTCACGCGGCATCGTCTCGATACCGACACCGATCTTGAAGTTCTCGTGACTGCGCTCCGTCTGAGCCGCCCAATACTTGTCTGCCGGTACCTTTACTTCTCCCATAGAGTCGTGTTCTATACGGTATTCCATGCTCGTTCTCCTTTGTGTTTTTTTATATCTTCATTTATTTACATATTTATATCTCGATATGACTTATGATATCGCTAAGGCAAGCCGCGCTCTTTTGGAGAAGTGCGGTCTCCTCATCGGTGAGGGACACCAGCAGCTTTCCGCGGATACCGTCCTTACCGATTATGTTGAGGGTGCTGAGGCACACATCGTCAACTCCGTACTCGCCGTGCATCATCGTGGAGACGGTCATCGTAGTGTCCGTACCGTTCAGGAGGCACTTACAGATGTGGCACACGGACAGCGACACGGCATAGAAGGTCGCGCCCTTTCTCTGGATGACACGTCCGCCGGACTTACGCATATATTCCTCAACGTCCTTATAGTTGAGCGGCGGAAACAGATTGTTCTGCGTGGTTATGACCTTCGGATATTCCACAACGGGAACGTTCGAGATGTTCGCGATAGACCACGGCACGAACGAGGAGTCGCCATGCTCACCGAAGACGTAGGCGTGAACGTTCTGCTGACTTATGCTGTAATATTCCGCTATTCTTGCGCGGAGACGTGCGGTATCGAGGATAGTACCCGAGCCGATGATCCTGCTCTCCGGAAGCCCCGAGAGCTTGTTCCATACGTAGGTTATTATGTCAACGGGGTTCGAAACGATGACGTATGTAGCGTTGGGGGCGTAGGCGGTGATCTGCGGAATGATGCTCTTCATTATATTGACATTCGCCTGTGCAAGGTCGAGTCTGGACTGACCCGGCTTTCTCGCAAGTCCCGAGGTCAGCACGACGATATCGGAATTTTCGGCATCACGGTACGAGCCTGCGTATATGGACACCGGAGGACAGAACGGCGTTCCCTGACGTATGTCAAGTGCCTCGCCGAGTGCCTTTTCCTCATTGATATCGATCATGACGATCTCCGACACGTAACCGCCGGTAGCAAGGGTATATGCGATCGTTGAGCCGACACTTCCGGCTCCGATGATTGTAACTTTTGACATATTATCCTCCAAAATGTAGATACTGCCCGTGCATCATTTCAGCACGGAGACTGCGTCACTGATAGTCTTTTCCATTGCTTCCTTACCGTACTTATCAACGTCGGCTTTGTTCTTTTCGCCGTGCGTCAGACAGCCCGCACCGCCGATACAGCCGCCGGTGCAGGCCATTCCCTCAATAAAGTTACCGGCAAGGAGGTTCTTGCTTGCCTTGAGAAGTGCTACACGGCAAGCCTCGATACCGTCACACGGCACCGCCTTGAGGTCGAAGTCTATGCTCTGCTCCTTCATAGCCTGTGCGACTGCATCGGAGAGACCGCCGGAGCGTGCAAAGATACGTCCGAAGTAGGAGGCGTTGTCAAGCACGTCCTCGGGAAGTGAGGTGATATCGATATCTCGACTGTCGTAAAGGGCCTGTAGCTCCTCGAACGTCATGACCGAATCAACGAACGGCTTTACCTCCGCAAGCTGTGCCTCAGCCTTCTTTGCGGTGCAGGGACCTATGAAGACCACCTTACAGGTCTCGTCTGTCTCCTTCAGGTACTTCGCAAGCGCGACCATCGGGGACGGATTATGCGACACGAGAGGGAGCAGCTTCGGGAATGCGGACTTTATATAGGCAACGAACGCAGGACAGCAGGAGCTGGTGAGGAAGCCCTTTTCCGCAAGCTCACGCGACTCGGACTGCGCCACCATGTCCGCACCGAGTGCGGCTTCGATGACCGTATGGAAGCCGAGCAGCTTAAGTCCCGACACGACCTGACCGAGCTTTGCATAGGTGAACTGGCTCGAGATAGACGGAGCTACGATGGCGTAGACCTTGTAATTTTTGTTTCCGTTGCTCTTTTTGATCATGTCGATGACGTTCAGGATGTAGGAGCGGTCGGTTATCGCGCCGAACGGACACTGATATACACACGCTCCGCACTGTATGCACTTCGACTTATCGATAGCCGCCGCGTTATTCTCCTTTATGGAGATCGCCTTTACCTTGCAGGCGTTCTGACACGGACGACTGCGGTTCACTATCGCGAAATACGGACACACCTTCGCACACTGTCCGCATTCAACACATTTGGTCTTATCGATATGGGCAACGTGGTTATGGTCAAAGGAGATCGCGCCGCGCTTACATACGTCCTCACAGCGATGTGCGAGACAGCCTCGACAGGAATCCGTCACCTCGTAGCCGGCTGCCGGACACTCGTCACAGGCGATATCGATGACCTGTATAACATTTGAGTCCTCGGCACTGCCGCCGCCCATCGCGATCTTCACGCGCTCCGCAAGGATCGCACGCTCCTTATACACGCAGCAGCGCATAGTCGGAGTGGAGCTCGGGACTATCGTTTTCGGTATGTCGAGGACGTTTTCGAGGAGCGTCCCCGCCCACGCCTGTCTTGCGACCTCACGAAGCACCTTATATTTCAGATGCTGTACCTTTGTATCAAATTTTCTCATGCAGCAGTCTCCTTAAAAATAACTGACCTTTATCCGCTTGCCCATCTGCTTCAGGCACTTCGACAGCTCCTCGACCAGGTTCATCTTTATACTGAACGTTATCGGAAGCTCGGGGTTCTGGTGTGCCGGATTTATCGCACGTCCGACATAGAAGTTTATGTCTGTTGCTTCCTCGAACAGGAGACGGCTTATAAGAGAGGCTCCGTCGCGCTGTTTGCTCCAGATATCGTACTTCGTATTCTCCGCAAGGTGATCTCTTGCGTATTCCAGAACGCGGTTTACGGTTATGACTCCCTCGGTGACAAGATCTACTCCTTCAAGCTCCGCTATCGGAGGTATGTCGCTGCGCTCAAAGTCGAGGCTCGCACGAAGCGGCTTATGCAGATACTTTGCGGCGATCGAGGAGGTCGTTCCTCCGCAAATGATGTGCTTTCCCTTTTTGGAGAAGAACAGCGACATCATCCTGTCGCAGTCGTCGCGGTTCGAGGGAGGTCCGAACAGAATGTTCATCGGCTCACGCTTACGTATGCGGACGATACACGCCGTTGCATCGTCTCCCGGCTTATTATCGAACAAACGGTTGCATTCGTCAACGAGCATGGTCGATAGGGTCTTTGCGGTATAGCCTGCCGGAACGAGCATCTCGACAAAGTCGATTATCTCACTTCGTTTCCAGCCGAAATTGTACGCCGTTCCTATCCCGGCGTGGGGACAGCCGTCACTCATCGCGACGAAAACGTCGTTCTCCTGTAGCGGTATGACGGATTTCAGTATCTTCTTACCGCCGATGTTCATCTCGGTAGTGGGATAATCGTAGTTCTTCTCGTCACGTATCACTATGACCTTCGGGTTATCGTACTGGATTATCTCCGCTACCTGATTGTTCTTTATCTGTAGTATGGTGAACGTTGAGTACGCGACACCGCGCACGGAGCAGACGGGGAGCGTTGCGGCGATAGTCGCGACGCATTCCTCGAGAGGAAGTCCCTCCGCCATCATAGTCGAGATGATCTTTGAGGTAAGGGTCGAGAGTATGCTCGCCTTGACTCCACTTCCGAGACCGTCCGCAAGGACTATGACCGTTGCGTTCTCGTTGCTCTGCTCGATAACGTCAACGTGGTCTCCGCAGAGCTGTTCACCGTAATGGTTTATGCTTTTGTAGCCGATATCGGCGCAGAGATCATTCATTTTCGATCGACTCCTTCAGCTTTGCAAGTGCGATCTTGGTCTCGGCAGCCGTTTCGCCGAGAAGCGAGGCGATCTCCTGTACGATCCTCATCTGCTTATCGACGACCTTGTCCGCGACCTCGATGGTCTGGCGACTGATGTTATCCTTTTTGACGCGGTCGCTCTCTTCCTTTGTAACGTCACGCATGATACCGATTAGCAGATGGCTCTCGCGGTCGTAGACGATGGTCTGCTCAACGAAGCGGTCGTATTCCGCAAGGTAGAGACGCTCGTCATGGATATCACGTCCGGAGTTCAGCACCTTCATGAACGCGGAGGGGTCGAGGATACGTACAACCTGATCTCCGAGGATATCGGAGTCGCGGCGGATATTCATTATCTCCTTTGCCGCCTCGTTTATCTGCTGCACCTCGAGCTGCTCGTTCAGCACGATCAGACCGTTCGGTGAGCTGTTTACGATAGCATCCGAGAAGCTCTCCGCCTTATCCTTGAGGAACGGCAGGCACATGGAGGGCTCTGCCTTTCCCTGATATATCGCTATCGCCTTGTCACGGCAGGTATTGTAGCCGCACGTGCCGCAGTTCAGCTCCTGAGACGGCTTATACTTGCCCATCTGACGAAGTATCTGCGTGATCTCGGCTTCTGTCGGCATCGGAGCTCTCTGCTCGATGAATGTAAAGTGCTTTTTGAGCGTGACCTCACGCGGCTGCTCGACCTCGAAGTCCTTCGTACCGGCGTCGGAGGCGACTGC
>CAYSKU010000060.1:4717-12331 GCA_964431775.1 uncultured Ruminococcus sp.
ATAGTCGTGTACCGGAGAGGAGTGGTATTTCTCCATTACCGGACCGCTTACACAGCTTCCGACACAGGCTGACATCTCGATGAAGCAGTGGTGTATCCTTCCGTTCTCGATATCGCGCAGTGCGTTCATGCAGTTTTCCACACCATCGAGTGCGAGGTACGTATAGCCGCAAAGCTCTGCTTCCATCGTTTTGAGTATACCGCCGGTCGTTGGGAAGAAGCGTGCGCGGCTGTTCTCACTTGAATCAAGCTCTGCCTTCGGCACGATGTTCTCCTGCTTCATCCACTCGGTAAGCTCCTCGTAGGTGAGGACTGCATCAACGATACCCTCGTAGTACTCCGCTTCGTCCTTTTTGGCGACACACGGACCGATGAAGACGGTCTTTGCATCAGGCATCCTCTTTTTTATGTCCATGCAGTGAGCCTGCATGGGTGAGACGACGTCCGCGAGGTATTCGAGAGCCTTCGGAAAGTGCTTCTGGATAAGCAGGTTTATCGAATGACAGCAGGAGGTGATTATGACGTCACGGACGTCCTCCTTCATCATACGCTCGTACTCTCTTTTTACGATAGTCGCGCCGACTGCGGTCTCCTCGACGTCATAGAAGCCGAGCCTTTTGAGTGCCTCACGCATTGCGTTTATTCCGACGCCGTCATAGTTTGCGATGAACGAGGGGGCGAGGCTGACTACGACAGGGTCTCCCGTTTGCAGCAGCACCTTTACCTTTTCCAGCTCACTCGAAATGACCTTTGCGTTCTGCGGACATACGACGAAGCACTGACCGCAGAGTATGCATTCGTTTCCGATGATGTGCGCCTGATTTCCCGAAAAGCGTATCGCCTTCACCGGACAATGCCGAATACATTTATAGCAGTTCTTACAATTGGATTTTTTAAACGTCAAGCAATTGGACATAGGTTCTCCCCCATAGGTTCGTTCAGAGCTTTTTCAGTACCTGTTCTCTGAAGAATTCTTTGAAATTTTCGCGTGTTATTCCGGTGTGTATCTCCTCGTCCACCTGCACGGTGACACCGATACGGTTGCATTTACCGATGCAGAAGCTGCCGACCAGAGTTACACGATCCTCAAGCTGCTCCTCCTCGATGGCTGCTCGGAGAAGCTCGACTATCTCGGGAGCTCCCTTGAGGTGGCAGGAGCTTCCGACGCAGATCTGTATGATCATCGTCTTACACCTTTGCACGAACGTTCTCGTTGAAGAATTCGTCTACGGTGTCGGGGGAGACGGAGTGGAACTCCTCGTCAACGAGTACGCATACCCCCTGCTGACATTTGCCGAGGCAGAAGGTCGCGCCAAGCTCGACACGGTCTCCGAGCTCATGCTCGGCGATCAGATTCTGGAGCTGTTCAACGACCTGACGTGAACCCTTGAGATGGCAGGAGCTGCCGATGCAAACTGTGATCTTCATTTTTCGATCTCCTTAGAAAGTATAGATTTTGTATGTTGAAAGAATGGAGAAACGCCGGGGAGACCTTTTAAGGAAAGGTCTCCCCGGACCCCTCCCAAACCTTTTTGGTCAAATGTTATAGATAAAGTATCGGTGCAGACCGGACGAAACAAAATTTCGTATATATTATCTCAATACGGTCTTCATATGGTTCTTGAAGTCTCCCGACTCGACGCAGGAGATGAGGAGCTTGCGCTCGTTCAGGGGACGGCGAACGGACATTGCCGCGCCGATTATCGGAAGCCATGCGTAGACCATTTCCCTATCCTCGTGACTTTCACTGCAATAGAGGTCGAGGTACAGCTCCGCATCCTCGCAGCTTCCGTTCAGCCAGAGCATAAGGTAGGTCTGTGCAACGTCCGCAAGAGGATTACCGTAGGAGGCAAGGGTCCAGTCTATCGTATAGTAGACTCCGTCCTCGGAGAGGATCACGTTCGAGGGGCAGAAGTCGCCGTGGCATATCGCAGTTCCCTTAGCCATATGCTCGAGACGGTCATGCAGGTCGAAGCGTGTCGTTGCGTCAAGCTCGGATATCGCTATCTTATGATTCAGCTCGTCCTTCAGGCGGTAGAGGTAGGTGCATTCCTTTTGGTGTATACTGCTTTGCAGATCGGCAAGTGTACGGTAGTAGGTGGGCTTATTGTCGGGGTACTCCGTCATCAGCTGCTCGATGGTCTTACCTCTGATATACTCGGTAACTATAGCCCATTTTCCGTCAAGACTTGTGACCTCCAGCACGTGAGGGACCTTAAGTCCGGTCTCCTCTATACGAACGTGGTTCGATGCCTCGTCGAATATCGCCGCCTTACTGTAGGGGGCGTGAAAGACCTTTATACAGCGGTCTCCGTCACGGTATATCGTCTTTTTCGTCCGCACCGCGATAACGCGATCAAGCTTCATATGTCTTCCCTTTCTTTTGTTCCTTTTCAAGCAATTGACTGTTCAGATAAGCAAGCGATATCGCCAGATTCTCCTGTCTGAGCAGTACGCCCTCCGGCACATGCAGCCTGCACGGTGCGAAGTTCCATATAGCGGAGATACCGTTTTCGGTCATTCTGTCGCAGACCTCCTGCGCCGAACCCTCTCCGACCGTGATTATCCCGATCTTCACCGAGTTTTCGTTACAGAAATCGGCAAAGCCGGACATAGGCAGTACCTCCGCCGCGCCGTGCGGCTTGAAGCTCTGCTCATTACAATCGAACGCCGCCAATATGCGAACGCCGTACTTTTCGAATTCATCGTATTCAAGCAACGCTCTGCCGAGTCTTCCGGCACCGACGAGTACCGCCGGAGTACCTCCGAGCTGTCCGAGGCAGTCCTCGAGGCTTCCGATAAGCTCTGCGGCACGGTAGCCGAGCTTCGGCTTTCCCTTTCCGCAGACCGCGCTGAGATCCTTACGTACCTGCACCTCGCCGAGGGACAGCTCCCTTGCTATCCTCGTTGACGAGATATAGTCGGTATCGGACAGCTCCCTCAAAAATGACAGATACTGCGGCAGACGACCGAGCATCGCCTTCGTGATCCTGCTTTTTTCCACAGTCTTCTCCCTGATATTGACCTTTATGATGCTATTATATCATATTCGAGACCCTTGGGGAATTCTTAAAATGTTATATCGGTCATATCCGTATCGATAACACAGGGGAGGATTAGGAAAGACAAACGCCCGTCCATCACCGTTTCGGCGGTAGCTACGAGCGTTCATGTGCTATTTGTTTTTGCGTTTGGCTTCGCATACCGCCGTGATGAACTGTTTATCAAGCTCAGACAGCTTATAGCCGTTTCTGTATATCAAAACGTCCTTATAGCGTTTGGTATTATCGAGGCATTCCTTTTCAACGAGCGGATAACGCTCGAGTACGCTCTGCGGTATCAGCGACACCCACATAAAGGTCTCGGGATTTTTCGTCAAAAGGTCGAACTGACTTCCGCGCTCGTAGATGAAGATACGTCTGTCAACGCTCTCGGAAAGCTCCTCCTGCATGACACGTGAGAGTGGCATAGACGGAACGTAGGGATCGGCGTGAGCTATCTCGATAAGTCCGTCGAGGTCGGCATAGGTGACGGAGTCACGAAGTGCTAACGGATTCTCTCGATTCATGAGGAGCTTATAGCGAAACTCCGTCACGACCTCGTAGCAGAGGTCCTTCTCCTCGAACAGCTCCTTGAAATGCTTATCGTAATGATCTGCGTAGCGCACTATACCGAGGTCGTAATCGTTTTCGAGGACGTTCCGTATAGTCCGCTGTGAGTTTGTCTCCTTATAGAATATCTCGGCGGGAGAATCTGTCAGCGAACGCGAGAACTCCGCGAACGCCTCGGAGATATAGCAGGCACGAGGCACAGACACGGAGAAGTGCTGTTTTCCGGTCGAGTTCTCCTTATAGTAACGCTCGACCTGCTCGATCTGCGAAAGGATACCCTTTGCAAGCCGAATGAACTCCTCTCCCTCCGGCGTCAATGTCATTCCCCTTGACGTTCGGTCGAAGATCACGATACCGAGGTCATACTCAAGCTCCTTGATCGATCGGCTCAGATTCGGCTGTGCGATCAGCAAGACCTCCGATGCTTTATTGAGTGAGCCGGATCTTGCGACTTCAACAGCATACTTCATATGCAGTATATTGATAACGATGCACCCTTCCGTTTTACGTAATCATTCGTTTTTATTATACCATGCTTTTTATTCGAATGCAACATTTTTTCGTCATTCTTTTACCGATCGGCGGCGGTCGCCTGAGGCGACAGTCGGCACGCCGCTTGATTTTTGAGGGGGAGTGTGGTATAATGAGGGGGAGGAGAGCTTGCGTGACGCGGCTCTGTAGCCTACTTTGGAGGAGGAATTACGTTATGAAGGACGAGCTTACCGCCGTAGATATACAAAAGATGAAGGAAGAGATCGAATACCGCCAGTCGGTGCTGACCCCCAAATTCAAGGACGAGGTCGCACGTACACGCGCTCTCGGCGACCTTTCCGAAAACGATGAGTACCGTAGCGCAAAGCGTGAGCTGAACCGAAATTACAGCCGTATACGTTACCTCAAGGCGATGATCGAGACGGCGGTCGTCATAGAGGTCGAGGATACCGACGACGATACAGTCAGCCTTTTCGACCACGTCAATATCTGGTACGAGGACGATGAGGAGGAGCGCACCATAACTATCGTCACGACCCTCCGAAACGATGCTCTGAGCGGTCTCATAAGTAAGGAGTCCCCTCTCGGTAAGGCTCTGCTCGGCAGACGTGTCGGCGAGCGTGTCCCCGTTCGCGTGAACGATACCTACTCATATTACGTCGAGATACGCGCCCTCGAAAAGGGAAGTGACGACGCTTCCCTTTCGATAAATTGAAGAACCTCACGTTTCGCGCCTTTTCGACTGCGCGGCACGTGTTTCCTATGTGATATATTACAAAATTCATAGCTTTCTTAAGCACGCACTTTTGTTCGATATCACGAAAAAACAAAAAAGTTGATAAAAATATGGAAATCACAGACCGGTTGTGATATAATGTACACAAAGGATAGTCTGCCGTGTGCCGGATACCGCTCGTTCCGACACAGCAGGGCATGACCTTCCCTTTGAATAACGAATAAAATTTTATTTTTCATTCACGAAAGGAATCGCAAAAATGAAAAAGCTCGTTGCTCTTATCCTTTGCGCTCTTCTCTGCTCCTCCGCGCTCGTAGCTTGCGGCGGCGGTGACAGCGGAGTTGAGACCACCGGTGGCGACACACAGACGACCACCACCACTCCCGCAGAAGGCGGCGACACCGCAGGCGAAGAGGCTCCCGCAGTTGAGGAAGAACCTGCCGCTCCCGCATTCGACGCTTCCAAGCTCACAGGTCAGTCCTGGAGCGTTGCAAACTCTACCGTTGTCGGTTCTCTTACCTTTGACGGCGACAATGCAACTCTCAACATCCTCGAGAACGGCGAGGACAAGTCCATCTCCGGTGCTTGCACCGTTGAAGACGGCAAGATGACCATCGACGGCACCGAGATCGGCTGGCAGGTAGTTGCATCCTTCTGCAAGCTCACGGTCGGCGATGCTTCCTACTCCCTTTCCAAGCAGGACAGCGCAGACACTGCAAAGGGTCCGTACAGCCTCCTCACCAACTCCTGGTCCGGTGACGGTATGTCTCTCTCCTTTGACGGCGACAAGGCTACTATCGCTGTAGACGGCGGTATCAACTATACCGGTACCTACACTCTCGAGTCCGCTTCCAGCCTCTCCATTCCCGATGAGTCCGCAGGCTCCTCCGAGAACCTCTCTCTCGATGGTACCGCTACCTCCAACTCCGTTGAGGACGGCACCTCCTACACTCCCGAGCTTGCAAACGACGGTGACATCACCACTCGTTTCGCATCCGCTTACAACGATCCCGAATGGTGGATGATCGACCTCGGCGAAGTCAAGAAGGTCGGCGCAGCTATCCTTTACTTCGAGGCTGCTTACTCCGTTGAGTTCTACTTTGAGGTCTCCACCGATGGTGAGAACTGGACCGAGGTAGCTCGTGTTACCGACAACGCCATCTCCGGCGCAGACATTCCGGTAGAGGTACGCTTCGATCAGCAGTACGATGCTCAGTACGTTCGTTACACCGGCGTATCCCGTGGTACTACCTACGGTCACTCCTTCTACGAGCTTGAGCTCTACGAATCTATCGCAGGCGTTGCAGCTTGTGAACTCGCGTACAGCGGCGACACCGTTACCGTTACTCTCGACGGTTCTACCTACAAGCTTTCCAAGTAATTCGACTCGAAAGTCGGGGAGACACTTCGGTGTCTCCCGTTTTTTTCAGCGGCACGCAAAAAAAATAAAGAAAATCGACCGCTGTAACCGATTTTGCATCCTTTTCCCTTGACATCCTGCCTTTTTTATGATATCATACATATATTGATAATGTTGTACGTTATCGTTCATCAAAATTTCAACAAAAAAACGGAGAGTTGTTATGGAAACCAAACGAAATATTAAGTATTTCACCGCTCCGCCGATCTCTGTCCCCGCCCTCATCGGTTGGGTGATAGTAGCGATCGGTGTGATCTTCATGACCATGCGCTGGATGAGAATGATCGGCATTCTCGTTGCGATAGTCGGCTTTGCTGTCGTAGTATTCACCTCCGGCGGTAAGTCCACCGACACAGACCTCGAGTTCCAGATATCCGAGCGTATCAAGAACCTTCAGGAACGTTCCGAAAAGAAGTTCGAGGTCTACGAAAAGAGCTTCCTCAAGATGCTCAAGCCGATCAACCTCCGCGGTTACGACTTCATCGCAAAGGAAGAACCCTTCTACTACAAGAAGGGCGCAGACGGTATGAACCGTACCAACTACTTCGCAGGCTGCAACCTCATCTTCACGAACGAGAAGATGTTCGTATTCGGCAGACGCTTCTCCCTCACCGACGAGGCTATCGACGGCGACTTCATGGGTTCCTACTTCTTCAACGAGCTTGACAGAGCCGAGGTCGAGGAAAGGATCTATGAGACCAAGAAGGGCGACCGCACCATCGAGGTCAAGTACTACATCTTCCGCATCATCAAGGCTGACGGCACGAACGCTCTTGAGATGTGTGTTGACTACGGTGCAGACATCGACAAGTACGCAGAGCAGATCTCTCGTGCGATAGTTACCCGTCAGAAGGAGCTTGCAAAGAGAGCCGAGGAAGCCGCAAAGAGACGTGCGGAGTTCCGTGCAAAGGTCGAAGCCGAGAAGGCAGCAGATGCTGCGGCAGAAGCCGAGAACAACTAAAAAGTCTTTCACCGGGTCGAGCCTCGCTCGACCCATTAATTTTGGGCGGCGGTCTCAGACCGCCCGTTGAAGCATTGTCATTTCGCACGAAATACTGTTCAAGTATGTCCTAATTTTATTGAAACGGTAAATTTTTCACAAAGTTCGAAAAAGCTATTGTATAATTGCGAAAAATAGTATAAAATATACTCTTGAGAGGTGGACTTGTCCGCTCTCGACCTATCAAGTTACCCAAGGTATAAATATATAAATTTTGGAGGAAACTCAAAATGTCTGTAAAAGTTGCTATTAACGGTTTCGGTCGTATCGGTCGTCTTGCTTTCCGCCAGATGTTCGGTGCTGAAGGCTACGAAGTAGTTGCTATCAACGACCTTACCAGCCCCAAGATGCTCGCT